>JAFAIV010000328.1 GCA_019236545.1 Actinomycetota bacterium
GCGATCGAGCAGCTCCATCGCACGAACAACTTCCCCGAGTTCACCGGCCGCCTCTGCCCCGCTCCGTGCGAGGCCGCGTGCGTGCTCGAGATCGACGAGGGCAACGCCGTCGCGATCAAGCAGATCGAGCTCGCGATCGTCACTCGCGCTTGGGACGAGGGCCTGATCGAGCCGCAGCCGGCCGCGCAGCGCAGCGGCCGCAGCGTCGCCGTCGTCGGCTCCGGCCCGGCCGGCCTCGCCGCCGCGCAGCAGCTCGCCCGCTCGGGCCACGCCGTCGTCGTCTTCGAGCGCGACGAGGCGCCCGGCGGCCTGCTCCGCTTCGGCGTGCCGGACTTCAAGATCGAGAAAGAGGTGATCGAGCGGCGCGTCGCGCAACTCGAGGCCGAGGGCGTCGAGATCCGCTGCGGCGTCGAGGTCGAGGACGCGGACCAGCTCTCGGAGTTCGACGCGGTCGTGATCGCCACCGGCTCCCGTGTCCCGCGCGACCTGCCCGTCCCGGGCCGCGAGCTCGCCGGCGTCCACTTCGCGATGGAGTACCTCTACAGCTCGAACCGCGCTGTCGCGGGGACGCGCGAGCCGACGATCTCCGCCGCCGGGAAGCACGTGATCGTGATCGGCGGCGGCGACACCGGCGCCGACTGCGTGGCGACCGCGCACCGCGACGGCGCCGCCTCGGTGACCCAGATCGAACTGCTCGGCGAGCCGCCCGCGAAGCGCCCGGACGACCTGACGCCGTGGCCGCTCTGGCCGGTCAAGTACCGCCGCTCGTACGCGATCAAGGAGGGCGGCGAGCAGATCTACTCGCTCTCGACCACCGGCCTCTCCGGCGACGGCCGCGTCGAGCGGATCCACTGGTGCAGCAACACGGGCACGCCGCCTTTCGAGGCCGTTCCCGGCACGGAGGAGACGCGGCCGGCCGACCTCGTCCTCCTCGCGATGGGCTTCCTCGGCCCCGAGCCGCGCCTGCTCGACGCCCTCGGGCTCGAGCGGGACGCGCGCGGGAACGTCGCCTCCGAGGGCTACGCGACCTCGCGGCCCGGCGTCTTCGCCGCGGGCGACGCCCGCCGCGGCCAGTCGCTGATCGTGTGGGCGATCGCCGAGGGCCGGAGGTGCGCCGCGGCCGTCGACGCCTGGCTCGCCGCGCAGCCCAGCGCGACGGTGAAGGCTGCGGCAAATTCCGCATAGAGATCCTTCGCGATCCTGTTAGAAACGGCGCTGGATGGGCCGGATCGCAATCATCATCGCCGTCGGCTACGGCGTTCTCGGCCTTCTCGTCGTCGCGCTGATCGCCGGCGTCGTCTGGAGCTCGACGCTCGGGCGAAACCACCAGGTCGACACGCGCAAGCTGTCCGAGCGCGAGAAGACATGGTTCGGGATCGTCGTCTTCGTCCTCGTCGGCCTCCTCTTCGGAACGATCTTCTTCACGCCGTACGGCCGCGGCGCCGGGCCCGACGGCGCGCAGGTCGTCCCGGTCACGGCGCAGCAGTTCGCGTTCGTCGTTCCGCAGACGACGCTCCACGTCGGGAAGCCGGTCGCGTTCAAGCTCACGTCGAAGGACGTCAGCCACGGCTTCGCCGTCTTCGACCCGCAGCACACCTTCCTCTTCCAGGTGCAGGTGACGCCCGGCAAGACGCAGTGGTACCGCTGGACGTTCTCGAAGCCCGGCACCTACACGATCGAGTGCTTCGAGTACTGCGGCGTCGGCCACGACCAGATGGGCGGCCAGTTCACGGTGGTGCGGTGAGCGACGAGCTGATCCTCACCGACCAGGAGCGCTGGCTCGCGCAGCGGATCACCCTGCGCTACGTCCTGACGGCGCAGGCGATCCTGCTCGTCTCCGGCTTCCTCGGGATCCTGCTCCGCGACAGCCAGGCCGGCGTCGGCCGGCTGGGCACGAACTGGTTCTACGCGCTGATGACCGCGCACGGGCTCGGCGCCTTCGTCGGCTGGGCCGGCTTCTCGGTCATGGGCCTCTCGTTCTGGGTGTTCGCGGAGATCGGCTTCCCGCTGCGGCCGTTCGGACGAGTCTTCGCGGAGCTGACGTACTGGCTGATGGTGCTCGGCGTCGCGGGGATCGTCGTCTCGACGGTCGTCATGCATTTCGCGGGCTCGTGGGTGTTCCTCTATCCGCTGCCGTTCCACTCGGCCGGCCAGTGGGGCAAGGCCGCGACCGCGCTCTTCCTCACCTCCGTCCTCTTCGTCGGACTCTCGATCGTCACCTGGTGCGTCGCCGTCCTGCACACGGCGGTCAGCCCGGCGCTGCACGCGGTCTCGAAGAAGTGGACGAACCGGCTCGGCGTGGCGATGGGCTTCGGCTTCCTCTGGCCGAAGAAGTTCGCCACGAACCCGCGGCCGGTGCCGTACCCCGTCATCCCGCTGACGGTGATCGGCCTCGACATGATCATCGCGACGCTGCCGTTCGCGGTGCTGCTCGTCGAGATGATCGTGCAGACGTTCGTCCCCGGCGCGCACGTCGACCCGCTGCTCGCGAAGAACGTCCTCTGGTGGTTCGGCCACCCGGTCGTCTACCTGCTGCTCTTCCCGGCGGTCGCCGTCTACTACCTGCTCGTGCCGCGCTACGCGGGCCGGCCGCTCGTCTCCGGGAACATCATCACGGTCGGCTGGACGATCGCGGTCGTCGCCAACGTGATCGTCTGGGCGCACCACGTCTACATCGACTACCCGTCGGGCTCGCCGCAGGCGGCGATCGACACGGCGATGCAGCCGCTGACGTTCTCGCTGACGATCGTCTCGGCGCTGTCGCTCTACAGCCTCTTCTTCACGATCTACAAGTCGAAGTACCAGTGGAACGCCGCCGGGACGGCGCTCTTCCTCGGGCTCGTCTCGTGGCTCTCGGCCGGGCTCTCGGGCGTCGTCAACGCGACGATCGCGTTCGACCAGGTCGTCCACAACTCGCTCTGGATCGTCGGCCACTTCCATCAGATGGCGCTGCTGAACATCGGCTTCGTCGCGTTCGCCGCCGTCTACACGTGGCTGCCGGAGTGGACGGGCCACGCGCTCTACAGCGAGCGGCTGGCGAAGCAGCACATCTGGGGCACGTTCGCCTTTGCGACCGCGAACACGATCATCTGGCTCGTCGAGGGCCTCCAGGGCGCGCCGCGGCGGTTCGCGGTCCTGCCGGCGGGGCACTACGTGACGCTCGGCCAGGTCGGCTCGGCCATGGCGATCGGGACCGGCCTCTTCCAGCTCCCGTTCTTCTGGAACGTCCTGCAGACGATCCGGGGCAAGACCGAGAAGGCGCGCGACCGGACGAGCCCGCGCGAGTGGTCGGACGTGACGGCCGAGGCGGCGCTGGTCCTCGTCGTGCTCGTGCTCGTCGGCGCCGCGGGCGTGACCGGCTGGCTGATCGGCCACTACACCGACCGGCCGACGTCCCATCCGGCCGCGTCCACTCCGGCCGAGCCGGCCGCCTCGCCGGTCGCGGTCGGGAAGCAGGTCTTCTCCTCCGCGGGCTGCTCCGGCTGCCACACGCTCGCCGCCGCGGGCGCGACGGGGACGGTCGGGCCGAACCTCGACCAGAAGAAGCCGCCCGCGTCGCTCGTGGTCGAGCGCGTGACGAACGGCAAGGGCGCGATGCCGTCGTTCAAGGGCCGCCTGACGCCGGCGCAGATCCAGGACGTCGCGCAGTTCGTGGCCGCGTCGACGAAGTAGGCCCGTGGAGACGACCTGGACGCTCGACCCCGCGCCGCTGGCGCTCGCGGCGCTCGCCGCGCTGCTCTACGCGCAGGCGTTCGCCCGGCTGCGGCGGCGCGCGCCCGCACACGCGACCTGGCGCCACGCCTTCTTCTTCGCGCTCGGGCTGGCGGTCTCGTTGCTGGCGCTCGTCTCGCCCGTCGACGCGGTCGGCGAGGACCAGCTTCTGTCCGCGCACATGCTCCAGCACCTGCTGCTCGGCGACCTCGGGCCGCTGCTGCTCGTGCTCGGGACACGGGGGCCGCTCGCCCTCTTCCTGCTCCCGGCACCCGCGCTCCGGGTCGTCGCGCGCTCCCCCCTGCGTCGGCTCGCCCGGCCGCGGGTCGCGCTCGTCGCCTGGCTCGCGGCGATCGGCGGCTGGCACGTCCCGGCGGCGTACGACGCCGCGATCGCGCATCCCGCGCTGCACGTGACCGAGCACGCCTGCTTCGCGCTCGCCGGCGTCCTCGCCTGGACGCAGATCCTCCGCGGGCCGCTCACCGTCGGCCGCCGAGCGCTCTTCGCGCTCGTCCTGCTCGTCTCGAGCAGCGTCCTCGCCGAGGTGCTCGTCGCCTCGCCGCCGCTCTACCCGTACTACGCCGCGATGCGGAGCCGCCCCTTCGGCTGGTCCGCGGGCCAGGACCAGAGCCACGCCGCGCTGCTGATGATGGCCGAGCAGTTCGCGACGCTCGCGACGGCGATCCTCTTCCTCGTCCGCGCCCACGTCGAGCGAGTCGCGCCGGAGCTAACCCCGCACGAGGTTGCGTAGGAAGAACAAGAGGTTCGCCGGCCGCTCGGCGAGCCGCCGCATCAGGTAGCGGTACCACTCCGGCCCGTACGGCGTCGCGACGAGGACGTCGTAGCCGCGGGCCACGAGCGCGAGCTGGAGCTTCGGCCGGACGCCGTAGAGCATCTGGAGCTGGAAGCGGTCGCGCGCGATCCCCTCCCGCTCGGCGAACGCCACCGCCCGCTCGATCAGCGTCTCGTCGTGCGTCGCGATCGCGATGAAGCTGCAGCCGCCGAGCATCGCCTCCATCAGGCGCGCGTACGCGGCGTCGACGTCGCGCTTCTCCGGGTACGCGATCTCCGCGGGCTCGAGGTACGCGCCCTTGACGATGCGCAGGTTCGGCCCGAGCGGCAGGAGCGAGGCGAGGTCGGCCTCGGTGCGATAGAGGTAGGCCTGGAGGACGGTGCCGACGTTGTCGTGGCCGGCCTCGCGGAGGCGCCGGTAGATCCGGAGCGTCGCGTCGACGTAGCGCGACTCCTCCATGTCGATCCGGATGAAGTTCCCGAGCTCGGCCGCGGCGGCGACGAGCTCCGCGACGTTGCGGTACGCCAGCTCCTCGTCGAGCGCGAGGCCGAGGTGCGTGAGCTTGAGCGCGACGTTCGTCCGCAGGCCTTCGGCGGCGATCCGCTCGAGCACCGCCCGGTACTCGGCGACGACCGCGCGGGTCTCCGCCTCGTCTCGGACGCCCTCGCCGAGCAGCGTCGTGTTCGTCTTCAGCCCCGCGTCGTTCAGTCGCCGCAGCACCGGCACGGCCTCGTCGAGCGTCTGCCCGGCGACGAACCGCGCGGCGCCGAGCCGGAAGCCGTAGCGCGTGACGAAGCGCTGCAGCCGCGGGCTGTCGGCGGCGGCGAGGATCACGGGACGCAGAAACGAGCGCATTCGCGGACCGTACTCCTGCGGCCGGATCGGCGTAGAGTCCGTCGCGTGGAGCTGCTGCCCGAGCTCGAGAGCGACGCGAGCGCGCTGAAGCGGTCCGTCCTCGATCACCTCGAGCACACGCTGGCGGAGCTCCCCGGCCACGTCGACAGCACGTGGGAGCCCTACGTCGCCCTCGCCTACGCCGTCCGCGACCGGCTCGTCGAGCGCTGGATCCGCACGCAGGACCGGTACTACGAGCGGGACGCCAAGCGCGTCTACTACCTCTCGCTCGAGTACCTGATGGGCCGCACCCTCGGGAACAGCCTCGTCAACCTCGGCCTCGTCCGGGAGTGCGGCGAGGCGCTGAGCGAGCTCGGCTACACGCTCGAGGAGCTGCGCGAGGCCGAATGGGACGCGGGGCTCGGCAACGGCGGCCTCGGCCGGCTCGCGGCGTGCTTCCTCGACTCCCTCGCCACGCTCGACTACCCCGCCTACGGCTACGGGCTCCGTTACGACTACGGGATCTTCCACCAGCGGATCGTCGACGGCGCCCAGTTCGAGATGCCAGACAGCTGGCTCCGCTACGGGAACCCGTGGGAGATCGCGCGGCCGAAGGACCGCTTCCGCATCCAGTTCGGCGGCCGCGTCGAGGAGGACGCCGACGGCCGCCGCCGCTGGGTCGACACACACGACGTCTACGCGACGCCGTACGACACGCCGATCCCCGGCTACGGGACCGACACCGTCAACACGCTGCGCCTCTGGGGCGCGCGGGCGCTGCGCGAGTTCGACCTCGACGAGTTCAACAGCGGCGACTACATCGGAGCGATCGAGTCGCGCGCCCGCTCGGAGAACATCTGCCGCGTCCTCTACCCGAACGACAACTTCTTCGACGGCCAGGCGCTGCGGCTGTCGCAGGAGTTCTTCTTCGTCTCGGCGACGCTCCAGGACATCCTCCGCCGCGACCGGAAGCGCTGGGAGCTCCACGACCGCGAGCGCGGCCTCGGCGTCTTCGACCGCTTCGCCGACAAGACCGCGATTCAGCTCAACGACACCCATCCGGCGCTCGCCGTCCCGGAGCTGATGCGCCTCCTGGTCGACCTCGAGGGGCTCGACTGGGACGCCGCGTGGGAGATCACGACGCGCACCTTCGGCTACACGAACCACACCGTCCTACCGGAGGCGCTCGAGCGCTGGCCGGTGAGCCTCGTCGCAGAGCTGCTGCCGCGGCACCTCGAGATCGTCTACGAGATCAACCGGCGCTTCCTCGACACGGTTCACGCGCGCTTCGGGCCGGACGACGAGCGCGCCCGCCGCATGTCGCTGATCGAGAACGGCGACGTCGACCGGGTGCGGATGGCGCACCTGGCGATCGTCGGCAGCCACGCGGTCAACGGCGTGGCGGCGCTGCACACGGAGATCCTCAAGGAGCACGTCTTCCGCGACTTCCACGAGCTCTGGCCGGACCGGATCCGGAACAAGACGAACGGCGTCACGCCACGCCGGTGGCTGCTGAAGAGCAACCCCGAGCTGTCGGCGCTGATCACCGAGGTCATCGGCGAGGGGTGGCCGGTCGACCTCGACCGGCTGGCCGAGCTGCGCCGGTTCGCCGACGACGCCGAGCTCGGCGCCCGCTGGCGCGAGGTGAAGCGCCTGCACAAGGAGCGGCTCGCCGAGGTAGCGCGTGTCCAGTACGCGCGCAGGGGCATCGACCTCGCGATCGACCCGGGCTCGCTCTTCGACGTCCAGGTGAAGCGCATCCACGAGTACAAGCGCCAGCTCCTGAACGTCCTGCACGTGATCACGCTGTACAACCGCATCCGCGACGGCGGCCCAGGCCCGGAGGTGCCGCGGACGGTGATCTTCGGCGGCAAGGCCGCGCCGGGCTATCACGCTGCCAAGCTGATCATCCGCCTGATCACGGGCGTCGGCGACGTCGTCAACTCCGATCCGGCGACCGCCGACCTGCTCAAGGTCGTCTTCCTCGCCGACTACCGCGTCTCGCTGGCGGAGCAGATCTTCCCGGCGTCGGAGCTCTCCGAACAGATCTCGACGGCGGGCACCGAGGCGTCCGGGACCGGGAACATGAAGTTCGCCCTCAACGGCGCGCTGACGATCGGGACGCTCGACGGCGCCAACGTCGAGATCCTGCGCGAGGTCGGCGACGACAACATCTTCATCTTCGGCCTGACCGCTGAGGAGGCCGCCGTGCTCGCCCCGCGGCACGACCCCTGGCGCCACTACTGGGGCGACGAGGAGCTGCGGCGCGCCCTGGACATGATCCGCGACGGCGCCTTCAGCCGCGGCGACCGGGAGCTGTTCGCGCCGCTCGCCCACTCGCTCCTCGAGGGCGGCGATCGCTACCTGCTGCTCGCCGACTACCGGTCGTACCTCGACCGCCAGGACGAGGTCGCCGAGACGTACCTGGACAGCGCGGCGTGGACGCGGAGGTCGATCCTCAACACCGCAGGGATGGGCTACTTCTCGAGCGACCGCACGATCCGCGAGTACGCCGAGGACATCTGGGACGTCGCGGCGTGCCCGTCCGCTCCACGCTGAGCAGAGCGGCGTCCTTCGGGTGACGAAGCGGAGAATCGCTCGATCGAGGCAGTTGACCGACCAGTCAACATTGTGATCCGATGTGGCCGGGGAGAAGGTCGTGCCGCCGGCTCGCATCGGGGATCGCCGGACGCTCGTGCGCGAGCGCCTGCTCGCGCTGGTCCCGCGCATCTGGGAGCACCGCGTCGCGCTCGTCGTCGCGCCCGCCGGGTCGGGGAAGACGACCCTCCTCGAGCAGGTCGCGGCCGCGGCCGGGACGCGGGCGGTCTACCACCTCGCGGAGCCTGAGCAGGCCGAGGAGCAGGCGTTCCTCGCGGCGGTCGAGCGGTCGCTCGGACACGCGCTCGACGCGGTCCACGAGCCGACGCTCCTCGTCGTCGACGACTTCCACTTCCTCTCCGGGACGCCCGCCGAGGCGGCCGTCGAGCGGCTGCTCGCGCGGGCGCCGGAGGAGCTCGCGGTCGTCCTCGCCTCGCGCGTGCGGCCGCAGCTGAACTGGTCGCGGCTGCTCGTCTCCGGGAGCCTGCTCGAGATCGGGCCGGACGACCTGCGCTTCCGGTCGTGGGAGATCGAGCGGCTCTTCCGGGAGGTCTACGCGGAGCCGCTGCCGCCGGCCGACCTCGCCGTGCTCGAGCGCCGCACCGACGGCTGGGCGGCAGGCCTGATGCTCTTCCACCTGGCGACGCGCGGGCAGCCGCTCGCCGACCGGCGCCGGACGCTCGCGTCGCTGCAGATGCACTGGCGGCTCGCACGCGAGTACCTGACGCGCAACGTCCTCGACCTGCTCGACGAGGAGCTGCGGACGTTCCTCGTCGACACGTGCGTCCTCACACGGCTCAACGGGCGGCTCTGCGACGACCTGCTCGGACGGAGCGGCAGCGCCGAAGTGCTGCGGGAGCTGGAGCGGCGGCAGCTCTTCACGAACGAGCTCTCGGACGGGTCGTTCCGCTACCACGAGACGCTGCGGGCGCAACTCGAGTCGCTCCTCGTCGAGCGGCTCCCGGACGCGGACGCGCGCGAGCGGTTCCGGCGCGCTGGCCTCCTGCTCGAGCGCGACGGCGCGTTCGCCGACGCGGTGCGCGCGTTCTGCCGCGCCGAGGCCTGGGACGACCTCAGCCGCCTGCTCGGCCGCAACGGCGAGCGCTTCGCGGGCGGCGCCTCGATCTGGCTCGACACGCTGCCGACCGGCGTCCTCCGCGACGACCCGTGGCTGCTGCTCGCCGTCGCCCGCCAGCAGCGCGCGGCCGGCCGGCTCGCGGCGGCGGAGGCGAGCTACCGCGAGGCGGAGGCGCGCTTCTCCGGCGCGGCCGAGGCGGACGTCTGCCGGCGCGAGCGACTCGCGGTCTCGATCTGGACGGATCCCGGCGAGCCGGTGCACGACGACGCCGGCTCGACGCTCAGGCGAGCGACGGTGCGCGACCCGGACGCGCAGCGCCGGTTGCTCTCGCGCCTCGACGGGACGGACGGGCGCGTCGGCGAGGGCCTCGCGGCGCTGCTGGCCGGCCGCTGCGGCGACGCGAGGACGGTCCTCTCCCGCGTCGCCGACGACCCCACGCTGCCGCCCGGCCCGGCGGCGGCCGCGGCGGTCGGCGCCGCCGCCGCGGCGCTCCTGGCAGGCGATCCCGACGGCGCTTCCGCGGCAGAGCGAGCGGCCGAGGGCGCGGCCCGGCTCGGCCTCACCTGGCTGGCACGGATCGCCCGCGGCCTGCTCGCGCTCGACGGAGGCCCCGACTTCCGGCGCGAGGCGGCGCTCGCGCGGGAGAGTTGCGAGGAGGACGGCGACGCGTGGGGCGCCGCGCTCTGCGCCCTCGCCGAGGGCTGGGGCGCGCTTCGCGGCGGGGAGCCGGAGCCCGAGCTGCTCGACGTGGCCGCCGAGCGCTTCCGCGTGCTCGGCGCCGGGACGCTCGCCGCCTGGTCCTCCGCCGCGCACGCGCTCGCGCTGGCGCGGACGGGCGCGCCCGACGCGGGGGCTCGCGCGACGCGGGCGGCCGCGCAGGGCCGCGCGCTCGCGGTCCCGCCCGCGCAGGCGCTCGCCGCGCTCGCGACCGGCGGGCGCTACGAGCCGCCGCGCGGCCTCGACCTCGTCCTCCCGGCCGGGCAGCGCCCGATCAGCGGCGGGTTCGAGCTGCGCCTCTTCGGCGAGCTGCGCCTCCGCCTGGACGGCCGCACCGTCGACCTCGGCCGCCTCAAGCCGCAGGCGCGCAGCCTGCTGGCGCGGCTCGCGCTGGCGGTCGGCCGCCCCGTCCACCGGGAGGTCCTGATGGAGGCGTTCTGGCCGTCGCTCGAGCCCGAGCGCGCCGCGAAGAACCTCCACGTCCTCCTTTCGCTGCTCCGCCACGCGCTCGAGCCGGAGATGCCTCGGGACGGGTCGTCGCTCGTGACGCGACAGGGCGAGTCGTACCGGCTGCACGTCCCCGACGGTGGCTGGGTGGACGTGCTCGAGTTCGAGCGCGCCCTCGGGGAGGCGCGGGCGGCGCGCGACCGGGCCCACGCGATCGACGCGTACGCGCGGGCGCTCGACCTCTACGGCGGCGAGTTGCTGCCCGGCGAAGGCCCGGCGGAATGGGTCGTCGAGGAGCGGGCGCGCCGGCACGCCGAGGCGGTCGACGCGGGACGCGCCCTCGCGGAGCTCTCCCTCGACGCCGGCCGGCCACGCGCGGCCGCGCGCACCTGCGAACGCGTGCTCGCGCTCGACCGCGACGACGACGGGCTGTGGCGGCTCGCGATCGCAGCGTACGAGCGGGCCGGTGACCCGGCCGCCGCCGCCGGAGCGCGTCGCCGGTACGACGACGTCCTCAGTGCTTCTTGAAGAACTCGATCTCGGTGATCGCGGCGGTCCCGGGCGAGTCGGCGGCGTAGACGCCCTTCACCGTGATCACGGCGAGGCCGATGCCGCGCTCCGTGACCGGGAACGTCTGGTAGCCGGGCTGGTTGGCGAGCGAGATCCCCGTCGAGTCGACGAGCAGCCAGTGGCCCTTCGCCGTGCGGCTCCAGCGGTAGAAGCCGACGCGCAGCCGACTCGGGACGAGCTCGGCGCCGGTCGGGTCGCCGGCGAAGATCGAGATGCGGTCGATGTCGGTCGCAGGCCGGAAGTTCGCCACGAGGCGCCCACCGATGCCGGTCGGCGGCTTCTGGCCGTTCGCCGACGGTGACAGCCAGAACGTCGTCAGGTCGCGATCGAAGGCGGCCGAGCCGGGGTGCGCCTTCGTCTGCGGGTCGCCGCTGGCGTTCGCCGGGCGGATCGGGTCGTAGTACGGGTAGACGTCGAGCCGCACGCGGTGGGCGACGCCGCCGGCCCAGTGGCCGACGGAGTGCGCCCAGAGCCAGACGCAGAGGACGGCGAACGCGGTCGCCGCAACGGTCCCTCCGGCGAGGATCGCCAGCTGCTTCGGGATCCGCCGCGGGCCTTCCGACCGGAGCCGCGTCCAGCCGGGCCGCTCCCCCGCGCGCAGGACGCGCCGGCGGCGGACGACGCGGTCCCAGCGCGACCGCTCCTCGACCGGCGGCGTCCCGACGAGGACGGTGCCGCAGGTGCGGCAGAAGTGCGCGCTCGGCGGGCTCGGGTTCTCGCAGGCCTGGCAGATGATCTCGCCGGGGACGCTCCGCCACGCCTGCCGCATCGTCTTCGGCGGCCGCCGCGTCGCCTCGGCGCCGGGGGCGCGCGCCATCACGGCGGTCGCGGTGGCCGTGTCGCCCTCCGCCTGCGCCTCCGCCTCGACGAGCGCCTCGGGCGAGCCCTCCAGCTTCTCGCCCCACCACCCGAGGTACGTTCCGCACGAGTCGCAGAAGAGCTCGTCGCCGTCGCTCTCGTTGCCGCACTCGGTGCAGACGACGACGCTCATCAGGCGATGACCTCCGCGACGACGTGCGCCGGCTTGATCGAATCGACCAGTGCCCGAAGCCGCTCGAGGTCGATGACGTCGCCGGCCCCTATCGGCATCCGGACGGTCAGCCGCGGCTCCCCTGTCCCCGGCAGCGGGGCCTCGGCCGTCGTCGACCAGGAGACGCCGCCGCTCTCGGTCACGTCCGGGCGCACGCCCGCGAACGCCTCGACGTGCTGGGCCACGCCCTCGACGGTACCGCGGAGCTGGTAGAGCGCAGCCGCGCGGGCAACGAGCTCGCGCCGCCGGTCGAGCGACCAGCGCTCGTCGAGCACGAGGCCGAGCCAGCCGCCGAGCCAGTCGAGGAAGTCCTCCGGCGCGAGCGCCGGGTCGAGGTACGCGGGCAGGGACTCCGCAGCGAGGAAGACCGGCGCGAGGACGTCGTCGAGTGCCGAGAGGAAGCGCTGGCCGAGGTTCGGGCGGCCGTCCTCCTCCGTGTCCTGGTAGATGCCCGGCAGCCGCGGCCCGAGCGGGCTCGGCGTCTCGACGCCCGCGAGGACGCCGCTCCTCACGTGACCACCAGGACGCGGTGCTCGTACGGGAACGTGAGCGCGTGCGGCGGCAGGTCGAGCTCGTCGACGGGGCCGGTGCGCTTCCCGCTCACCGGGTCGGCCGCGAACAGGAGCACCTCCTCCACCGACCGCGCCCCCCGGACGGCCTGCAGCACCGGGAAGACCTCTGCCGAGTGGACGGGCCGGCCGAACGGCCAACCGCCGCCGGCGGGGCCGCCGGTGAGCGGGCTGAAGTAGCCGTAGAGCGCCTCGAGCGCCTCCTTGCGCAGCCGCGCCGGGTCCGCGTCGGCCTCGGCC
>JAFAIV010000360.1 GCA_019236545.1 Actinomycetota bacterium
TCCTCGAGGTGCGCGTTCCAGCCGGTGAAGGTCGCCTCGAGCTCCTCGAGCTCGTGGCCGCGCCGCTCGAGGCGCACGGGCTGGGCGGACTCCGGGCTGACGCGGTACTGGTACCAGGAGAGGTCCCAGGCGACGGTCACCGCCAGCTCGCCCGACGTCCCGGAGAGCAGGACGATGCTCGCGCGAGCCTCGCCGAGGCTCTTCGCGATCCCGCCGACGGTGCGGCGGTACGCGCTCTGGTTGAAGAGGTCGGCGGCCTCGAGCAGCGCGATCTCGGTGTCGGAGAGGCGGCGCAGGATCGGGTCCTGCTGCGCGAGTGCGTCGCCGTTCTTCGAGCGCTTGAACCCGAAGAGCTCGCCGAGGCCGCGGCGCCGCCGCCGGCGGTCGTCTGCGACGGTGGGCGTCGTCGGCGTGCCCTCCTTGATCCAGCCGTGCTCGAGCGCGACCTCCTGGCAGAGCGGGCAGACGTCCACCAGCTCGGCCCCCTCCTCCGGCGCGAAGCGGATCGCGCGCTCGCCCATCAGGAGCGTGCGCTCGCAGATCGCGCAGATACGGGTCGTCGAGACCTTCGTCACGCGCACGGCCAGCATGCTAGCGACCTGCTTGCGCAGCCTCGAACCGGGCGGCTATTGTCGCGTTACATGTGTCTTTTACATATAGCGGCATGAGAGGCCCGAGGGCACGCAGGCACCACGGCGGCCACTGGCGCGTCTTCGCGCGCGTCGAGCGGTTCACCGAGCCGGCGCTGCTGCTGCTCCTGCGCGAGCGGCCGGCGCACGGCTACGACCTGCTCGAGCGTCTGCCGGAGCTGACGGGCGAGCAGCGGGTCGAGATGGGCAACCTCTACCGCCTGCTGCGCGCGCTCGAGGAGGAAGGCTTCGTGACGTCCGAATGGGACGCAACCTCCCCCGGCCCGGCGAAGCGCCGCTACGCGATCACTCCTGCCGGCCTGAAGCTCCTCGAGCAGTGGGTCGAGGCGTTGCGCCGCTCGCAGGAGCGGACGGATCGGTTTCTCAGACGGTACGAAGAGAGGAGGTGACCATGCACCATCACGGACATTTCGGCGGCGGCCCCTGGGCGCGCCGGCGCGGCTTCATGCGCCCCTTCCCGGCCCGGGAGGAGCTGATCGAGCGGCTCGAGTCGTATCAGCGCGACCTCGAGCAGGAGCTCGCGAACCTCGACGACGTCCTCCGCCACCTGCGCGGCAGCGGCGGCGAGGCCCCGCAGGAGGGCTGACCGGAGCTTTGGGAGCGGCGCCGCTAGGCGTGCGCCGCTTCCCGCTCCTTCTTCGTCTGCTCGATGATCTTCTGCGCGACGTGCGTCGGGACCTCCTCGTAGCGGAGGAAGGCCATCGAGTAGTCGCCGCGCCCGCCGGTCATCGAGGTCAGCGCCTGCGAGTACGTGAGGATCTCGGCCATCGGCACCTCGGCCCGGATCGTCGTCAGGCCGGCCGCGGGCTCCATCCCCTGCAGCCGCCCGCGCCGCGAGTTCAGGTCGCCGTTGACCGCGCCCACGGCCTCGTCCGGGACGGTCACCTCGAGCTGCATGATCGGCTCGAGGAGCACGGGGTCGGCCTTCGCGTACGCCTCCTTGAACGCCATCGAGCCGGCGATCTTGAACGCCATCTCCGACGAGTCGACCGAGTGCTCCATCCCATCCACGAGGCTGACGCGCACGCCCTGCACGGGCGCGCCCGCGAGCTCGCCGTGCTCCATCGCCTCGCGCACGCCCTTGTCGACCGCCGGGCGGAAGCCGTGGGAGATGACGCCGCCGACGATCCTGTCGACGAACTCGTAGCCCATCTCGCCGCCGTCGACCGCGGGCAGCGGCTCGATCAGGATCTCGCAGTCGCCGAACTGGCCGCGGCCGCCCGTCTGCTTCTTGTAGCGGTGCCGGGCGCGCGCCTCCTTGCGGATCGTCTCCTTGTACGGGACGCGCGGCGGGTGCAGCTCGACCTCGACGTGGAAGCGGCCTTTGAGCCGGTCGACCGCGACCTCGACCTGCATCTGCGACAGCCCGGAGAGGAGCTGCTCGCCCGTCTGCGGGTCGCGGCGGAGCTGGAGCGTCGGGTCCTCCTCGGAGAGCCGGCGCAGGCCGCTCGCCATCTTCTCCTCGTCGCCCTTCGCCTTCGGGGTGACGGCGAACGCCATCACGGGCTCGGGGAAGTCGATGTGCGGCGGCTCGACCGGCACCTCGTGGTCGACGAGCACGTCGCCGGTGAGCACGTCCTTCAGCTTCGCCACCGCGCCGAGGTCGCCGACGCAGAGCTCGTCCACCGGCTCGGTGTCCTTGCCCTGGACGAGCAGCACCTGGCCGAGCCGCTCCTTCGCGTGCGTGCGCGGGTCGACGAGCGTCGTGTCGCCGTGCACCGGGCCGGCGAGGACGCGGAAGCAGGAGATGCGGCCGGTGAACGGGTCGGCGATCGTCTTGAAGATGAAGACGGCCTCCTTCGCGTCGCCGAAGTCGATCGTCGTGCCCTTGCGCGCGGGCGACGGGACGCCCTCGACGAGGAGGTCGAGGAGCGCGGTCGTGCCGAGGTTCTTCGTCGCGACGCCGCAGGCGACCGGGTAGAGCTCGTCCTTCGTGACGGCCGTCTTCAGGGCGGCGGCGACCGCTGCCGGGTCGAGCTCCTCGCCCTCGAGGTAGCGGCCCATCAGCTCCTCGTCCGTCTCGACGACGGCGTCGAGCAGCTTCTCGCGGTACTCCTGGACGAGGTCGGCCACGTCGTCCGGGATCGGCTGCGGCCCGCCCTCCCTGCCGCCCGACGGATCCATGAACGCGCACATGTGGAGCAGGTCGACGACGCCGCGCAGCTCGTGCTCCGCGCCGATCGGGAGCTGGATGGCGACGCAGCGGTCGGAGAGCTGGCTGCGGCAGGCCTCGAGGACGCGGAAGAAGTCGGCGCGCTCGCGGTCGAGCATGTTCACGAAGACGACGCGCGAGAGCTCGTACTCGTCCGCGCGCGCCCAGACGCGGCTCGTGTTGACCTCGACGCCCATGACGCCGCTGACCGTGACCAGGGCGCCTTCGACGACCCGCAGCGCCGCCAGCGTGTCGGCCTGGAAGCCGGCGTCGCCCGGCGTGTCGACGACGTTGATCTTGCGGCCCTGCCACTCCAGGTGGAGCAGCGAGCCGGAGAGCGACATCTGGCGCCGCTGCTCGTCCTCGTCCCAGTCGGAGGCGGTCGTCCCCTGCTCGACGGAGCCCAGCCGCGTCGTCTTCCCCGCCTGGAAGAGCAGCGCCTCCGCGAGCGAGGACTTCCCCACTCCGCGGTGGCCGACGACGGCGATGTTGCGGATCTTCCCGGGCTCGATGGCAGGCAAGGCGTGACCCTCCGTTGTCGCTTTCGGACGAGGATCGTATCGCTCTCGAAGAGCGCCTAGAGCGTGGAGCGCGAGCCGGCGCCGGCGAGCCGGGCCTTGAGGCGGAGGATCGCCTTCGTGTGGAGCTGCGAGACCCGGGACTCGGTCACGCCGAGCACCTCCCCGATCTCGCGCAGGGTCAATTCCTCGTAGTAGTAGAGCGTGACGACGAGCTTCTCGCGCTCCGGCAGGCGCGCGATCGCGTCGGCGATCGCCTCGCGGAGCTCGGTCTGGGAGAGCGTGCTCTGCGGGTCGGGCGCGCTCTCGTCCTCGATCGTGTCGATGAGCGCGACCTGGTCGCCGGTGCCGGACGCCGTCCAGAGCTCGTCGAGCGCGGCGATCGAGGAGCGGGCGATCTCGCCGAGGTTGTCCTCGAGCTCCTCGACGCTGATCCCGAGCTTGGCGGAGATCTCCTCGTCGGTCGGGGCGCGGCCGAGACGGCCCTCGAGCTCGCTCATCGCGCGCTCGATCTCGCGGGCGCGGGCGCGCACGGAGCGCGGCACCCAGTCCATCGCGCGCAGCTCGTCGATGATCGCGCCGCGGATCCGCGAGATCGCGTACGTCTCGAACTTCACGTCGCGGTCGGGGTCGTAGCGCTCGATCGCGCCGATCAGGCCGAGCAGGCCGTACGAGACGAGGTCGGACTCGTCGACGTGGGCCGGCAGGCCGGAGCCGAGGCGGCCCGCGACGTACTTCACGAGCGGCGCGTAGGTGAGGATCAGGCGGTCGCGGAGCTGCGGGTCCGACGTCCTGCGGTACTGCAGCCAGAGCTGCTGCGTCTCGTCGGCCCGGTCCACGGGTCAAGAATACGGCGCGAGGAGGTCATTTCCTCAGTGCGGAAGCGGCGAGCGTCGCCATCCAGAGCGCGAGCGCGGCCGCGGCGGCGCCCACGAGCCAGCGGCCGGCCGAGTGCGCGCCCGCGAGCGCAGCGACGGCCACCGCGGCGAGCGCGGCGGCGATGCCGAGGAACAGGAGCCCGAGGGCGCGCCGCTGCACGCCCGCAGCCTATTCCGGCGGCAGCGACTCCTCGCGCTCGCCCTCGTCCTCTCCGTAGCCCGTGTGCTCCTGCTCCTCGAGCATGTCGTCGTCGTCCTCGTCCTCGCGGTCGGGGCCGTCCGGCTCTGCATAGGTCTCGCTCATGCGGGCGTCCTGCCCGCCGGGCGGCCGCGAAAACCGCCGATACACTTACGCCCGGCCCAGGGGCGTAGCTCAGTTGGTAGAGCGGCGGTCTCCAAAACCGTAGGCCGGGGGTTCGAGTCCCTCCGCCCCTGCTGGCTCCGGAGCCGGGTGCGGCCCGCCGCGGCGAGCGCGCACCCGGCCCGGGACTCCTACGCCGCGAGCAGCCGGTCGAAGAACGACCGGTAGCGGGTCAGCGCGACGCGCAGGTCCTCCGTCGAGACGTCGTCGCCGCGGTCCCACTGCGACTCGAGCCGCTCGCGCTCGGCGGCGAAGCTCCGGGCGAGCTGCTGCATGAGGTCGGCGACGAGCTGGTCCGCCTGCTGGACGGACGTCCGGGGCTCGTCGACGAAGCCGGCCTGGATCTCGTGCCAGCGGTCGCGGAAGCCGCCCGTCTGCTCTCCCGGGAGGAGCGGCTCGCGGGCCGCCGTCTCCGGCTCGCGGCTGAGCGGCTCGTCGCTGGCCGCCGCGCCGTCGCGGCCGGCGAGGTCGCGGGTGCTCAGGCCCTGCTCCGGGATGTCGCTCATCGCCGCACCTCCTCCGTCCACGACCGGTCGCCGTCCACGGCCTGCTCGCGCGCGACCGCCTGGTCGGCGTCCGCGTCGACAAGCTCCTCGAACAGCGCCCGGTAGTGCGTCATCGCCTGGCGCAGCTCCTCGGTCGAGCCGTCTCCGGCCGCGCTCGCCTGCGCGAGGCGGTGTCCTTCGCGGTAGTTCTCGACGACCCGCGGATGGTCGACGGAGACGTCGGCCGCGCGCTGCTCCCAGTCCTCCATCGGGTACCCGCGCTCGGCCATGACCGCCTGGATCAGCGTGTCGGCTGTCGCGACGGCCCCCGCGGGGTCGTCCACGAACCGCGCCTGCACGTCGCGCCACTGCATGAGATAGCGCTCGCGCGCCGCCGGCCCGAGCGGCCGGATGTCCAGGCTGTCGCGGCGCTGCTCGCGCGCCGCCAGCTCCGCCTCCGCCTCGCGGCGGCTTTCGGCGGTCTCCGTCACGCGGTCGTACTCCGGGCCGAAGCGGCCGCGCAGCCGCTCCGTCCGCCGCTTCGCCATGGCCGCCCACAGCGCTCCGGCGACGACGGCCACGACCGCGACGCCGATGATCACCCACGCCCAAACGGGCATCAGTCCACCTCCTCGTCGACAAGCCGCAGCCTCAGGGGCAACGACGCTTCCCCCCGGTCGGTTACGTGCGGAATGCCGCTTTCAGGGCATTCAGGGCCGTGTCGCCTACGCCGACAATGAGCGAACAGGAACTGCGGCCGCTCTCGCTCGTTGAAGGCGCTCTGACGAGCGGAGTCGCGAGAGGCGCCGAGTGACCCGCTGACCGGCGGGAGCCGCCGCGGTATCCGGACCGGTGTAGGGTCGCCACGATGGCGAGCGACAACGGGCTCGGGATCCTCTACACGGGCACGCCGGCGGCTCTCTCGATCGACCTCGCGACCCGGTGCGACGAGGCGGGCTTCCGGAGCGGCTGGTTCCCGGAGATCACATTCGCCGACGCGTTCGGCCCGGCGGTCGTCGCCGGGCAGCGGACGTCGCGGCTCGATCTCGGCACCGGCGTCGTCGGGATCTGGAGCCGCTCGGCGACAACCCTCGCGCTGCAGGCCGCGACCGCGCACCAGCTCTGCGGCGAGCGGCTCGTGCTCGGCCTCGGCGTGCAGGCGCGCGGCTACGTCGAGGGCTGGCACGGCCAGCGCTACCAGAGGCCGGTCACCGCGATGCGCGAGTTCGTCGCGATCCTGCGCTCGCTCCTCTCCGGCGAGCGGACGAACGTCGAGGGCGAGATCTTCTCCGTCCGGAACTTCCAGCTGACGGTGGAGCCGCCGTCGCGGCCGGTGCGGATCTACGTCGCCGCCAACGGGCCGAAGATGATCCAGCTCGCCGCCGAGGTCGCGGACGGGATGCTCGGCTACTTCCACTCGGTCGAGTACGTGCGCGACGTCGTGATGCCGAACGTCCGGATCGGGGCCGAGCGGGCCGGCCGCTCGCTCGACGGCTTCGACGTCGCCGTCGGCTTCCCGTCGCTCGTCACGCAGGACGACAGCGGCATCCAGGGCATCAAGGGCCAGGTGATGATGTTCGCGACGGCGCTCGACTCGGCGCCGGCGTACGCCGACTCGATCGCGGCCGCGGGGTTCGGCGACGTGGCGGGCGAGATCCGGGAGCGCGTCGCGGCGGGCGACCTCCGCGGCGCGGTCGCGCTCGTGCCGGACGAGATGGCCGACGCGCTGACGATCGCGGGCTCGCCGGAGCACGTTCGCGGGCGGATCGCCGCGTACCGCGAGGCGGGACTGACGCAGGTCGTGCTGAACCCGTCCGCGCCGGACGTCTGGTTCCCGCTCTACGAGGGGCACTTTCCGGTCGAGTCGCTCGCGACGCTGCCGCCGTTCGACTTCCCGCGCTTCCTGCAGGTCTTCGACGACACGATCGGCGGCCTCGCGGCCTAGATCCCGCCGAGCGCGAGCTGGCGGTAGGCGGCGAGGCCGGAGACGCCGACGCCGACGAGCCGCAGCGCGCCCGGCCGGTCGCGCAGGCCGCGGTCGAGCAGGCGGCAGGCGAGGTCGGCGATCGTCGAGGGGTCGTCCGTGCCGACCTCGAGCGAGGTCGAGCGGCTGCGGATCGAGAAGTCGGCGTAGCGGAGCTTCGCGGTGACGGTGCGCGCGGTCTGGCCACGCTTCTGGAGCGCCTCGGCGACCTCGGCGGCCATCCCGCGCAGCTCGTCGTGGAGGCGCTCGCGGTCGGCGATGTCGCGCTCGAAGGTGTTCTCGACGCTGATCGAGATCCGCTCGGTGTCGAGCTCGAGGCCGCGCGGGTCGATCCCGTTGGCGCGGTCGCGGAGCACGGCGCCGACGCTGCCCGGGAGGAGGCGGCGAAGCTCTCCGTCGCCGAGCGCGGCGAGCGCGCCGACCGTCTCGACGCCGGCCGCGCGCAGCCGTTCCTCCGCCTTCGGGCCGACGCCCGGGAGCCGCCGCACCGCGAACGACGCGAGGAACCGGGCCTCGCTCCCCGCGGGGACGACGACGAGGCCGCCGGGCTTGCGGACGTCGCTGGCGACCTTCGCGACGACCTTGCAGGGCGCGACGCCGAGCGAGCACGTGAGGCTCGTGGCGGCGCGCACCGCCGTCTGCACCGCCTCGGCGACGACGCGCGCCTCGAGGAAGTCGCCGGCGACCTCCCCCACGTCGAGGTAGCCCTCGTCGATCCCGGTCTGCTCGACGGTCGGCACGACGCCGCGGACGGTCGTCCAGACGTGGCGCGAGTACTCGCGGTAGAGCGAGTGGCGCGGGCGGACGAAGACCGCGTGCGGGCAGCGGCGGAGGGCCTCGGCGGCGCTCATCGCGGAGTGGATCCCGAACTGCCGCGCGACGTAGTTCGCGGTGGCGACGACCCCACGCCCGTGCGGGTCGCCGCCGACGATCAGCGGCTTCGTCCGCAGCTCGGGATTCTCGAGCTGCTCGACGGCGGCGAAGAACGCGTCGAGGTCGAGGTGCGCGACGATCCCCGGGACGGCCACGCGAACAAGCGTACGAGCCGCCGACGACGTTAGGCTCTCGCGCGGTGGCCCTGCTCAGCTCCCAGGTCGACCGGGCGGCGGACGAGTTCGCGCGGCGGCGCGACCGGATGGAGGCGCTCGTCGCGGAGCTGCGGGAGCGGTCGTCGCAGGTCGCGCGCGGCGGCGGGGATACGGCGATGGAGCGGCACCGCTCGCGCGGAAAGCTGCCCGCGCGCGAGCGCATCGACCGGCTCGTCGACCCCGGAACCGCCTTCCTGGAGCTGAACGCCTTGGCCGCGTGGGACATGTACGACGGCCAGGCGCCGAGCGCCGGGATCGTGACCGGGATCGGCGTCGTCGAGGGCCGCGAGTGCGTGATCGTCGCCAACGACGCCACGGTCAAGGGCGGCTCCTACTTCCCGCTGACGGTGAAGAAGCACCTGCGCGCGCAGGAGGTCGCCAACCAGAACCGGCTCCCGTGCGTCTACCTCGTCGACTCCGGCGGGGCCTTCCTCCCGCTGCAGGCCGAGGTCTTCCCCGACCGCGACCACTTCGGGCGGATCTTCTACAACCAGGCGCGCATGTCCGCGAAGGGCATCGCCCAGATCGCCGTCGTGATGGGCTCCTCGACGGCGGGCGGCGCGTACGTCCCGGCGATGTGC
>JAFAIV010000103.1 GCA_019236545.1 Actinomycetota bacterium
GCGAGCTCGCAGTAGCCGCAGAAGATGCAGCGGCTGATGTTGATCTCGTAGATGCGCGCGTAGCGCTCGCCCGCCGAGACGCGGTTGTCCGGCGTGTTCTCGGCCGCGACGACGCGGATGCAGTCGGACGGGCACGCCGCGGCGCAGAGCGAGCAGCCCACGCACTTCTCCAGCCCGTTCTCGTGACGCCAGAGGCGGTGCCGCCCGCGGAAGCGCGGGTACAGAGGGCGCTTGTACTCCGGGTACTGCTGCGTGATGGGCTTCTTGAAGATCTGCTTGAACGTGACGCCGAAGCCCTTCAGCGTGGAGATGGGCTGAGGGCTCACTTGAACGCCACCACGAGGACGGCCGTCACCACGGCGTTGAGCGTCGCCACCGGCAGCAGCACCTTCCAGCCGAAGCGCATCAGCTGGTCGTACCGCAGCCGCGGCAGCGTCGTCCGCAGCCAGATGAAGACGAAGAGGACGACGAAGAGCTTGAGCAGGAACCAGATCGGCCCGAGGTGCCACGGCCCGTGCCAGCCGGAGAAGAACAGCGTCACCATCAGGCCGGAGAGCGTGATCAGGTTGATGTACTCGGCCATCTGGAAGAGGCCCCAGCGCATGCCCGAGTACTCGGTGTGGTATCCCGCGACGAGCTCCTGCTCGGCCTCGGGGAGGTCGAACGGGGCGCGGCTGGTCTCGGCGATGCCGCCGATGAAGAAGATGACGAGGCCGATGAACTGCGGCGCCGCGAAGGGGAGGAACTCGCCCTGGCGGTGGACGATCTCGGGCAGGTTCAGCGAGCGGCCGAGGATGACGACGCCGAGGACGCTCAGCGCGAGCGAGACCTCGTACGAGACGAGCTGCGCGCAGGTGCGCATCGCGCCGAGGATCGAGAACTTCGACTCGGACGCCCAGCCGCCGACGATGAAGCCGTAGATCCCGATCGAGCCGAGCGCGAAGATCGCGATCAGGCCGATCGACACGTTCGCGATCTCGCCGTTCACCTGGTAGCCGCCGATCACCCAGCCGGGGCCCCACGGGATGAACGCGAACGCGGCCAGCGCCGTGAAGGCCGAGACGATCGGCGCGAGGATGTACGGGATGCCGATCGCGCTCGACGGCGCGAACGCCTCCTTGCGGATCAGCTTCAGCAGGTCGGCGAACGGCTGCAGGACGCCGAACGGGCCGGCCCGGTTCGGGCCGTAGCGGAGCTGCATGCGGCCCATGACCTTCCGCTCCATCAGCGTCAGGTAGGCGAACATCACGAGCAGGAGGTTGATGATCACGACCGACTCGATCAGCGCGATCCACCAGATCTCGGTCTTCACGCGCCGACCTCCTGGGCCGCGCGCGCGACCTTGACGTTCCCCGCGAGGCCTTGCGCGTGCTCGGCCGCGACGAGCGCGACGCCCTCGCGCACCTCGCTCGAGAGGGCGGCGCGGAGCTCCACGGAGTGGCCGTTCTGGGAGACGGCGACGAGGTCCCCGTTCGCGATTCCGGCGGCGCGCGCGTCCGCGCGGGCGAGGCGCACCTCCGCCTGCGGGCGCTGGAACTGGAGCTCCATGACGCGCTCGACGGCCGCGCCGGAGAAGAGCGGCTTGTAGGCGACGAGCCGGAGCTCGCCCTTGCCCGGCTTCGCCTCCTTCGGCTCGGGCAGCGCCGAGCGCGAGACGTGCTCGGCCGCGCCCTCGTACCCGCGCAGCGGCGCGCGCTCGCCGACCTCGCCGAACGGGAGGCCGCCGTAGACCTTCTCCGACACCTCGCCGAAGACCGCCGCCGCGTAGGGCGGGATCTCGACGCCGAAGCGCGCGGCGAGCCGGGAGATCCAGTCGAGCTCGTCCGGGCAGGGCGGCGTCGCGGTGCGGCGCTGGCGCTGGATGCGGCCCTCGAGGTTGACGACGGTGCCGTCGCGCTCGAGGTAGCTCGTGCCCGGGAGGACGAGATCGGCCCACCCGGCGGCGAGCCCGTGGAACATCGAGACGACGATCACGGCCTCCGCCTGCTCGGCGAGCGCACGGACGGCCTCGTTCCCCGCCGCCTCGTCGCCCGAGACGAACAGCAGCCCGATTCCCTCGCCCTCGTTGCCCTCGTCGTCGCAGCACGCCGACCAGGCGTCGGCGACACCGCGCCCGTTCGGGGTCTCTGGCAGGTAGAAGGCACCGCAGCCGTCCTTGCCCGCGAGGCCGAGCTTCTCGGCCAGCGCGGCGACGGTCGCGCCGCCGCGGCCGCCGGGGCCGCTCCAGATCAGGACGACGCGGTCGAGGCCGGCGAGCGCCTGCTCGTCAGCCTCGCGCAGGATCTTCGCGCCGCTGCGCCGCGCGGCCTTGATCCAGAGGTCGACGATCGGGGCGCGCTCGACCACCGGCACGTCGCCGAGCACGACGATCGCCTGCGCGTCGCGGATCGCGGAGAGCGGCAGCCGGTAGGCGTCGAGTGCCGGCGAGACCTCCTCCGGGAGCACCGCCTGGTGCGAGTCGAGCCCGCGCCGCAGCAGCATCGCGAGGGCGTACGCCTGCTCCACCGTCTCGGAGCCGGAGAGCGCCGTGACGATCCGGCCCTTCGCGTTGCGCAGCAGCTCCTCGGCCGTGTCGAGCGTCTC
>JAFAIV010000141.1 GCA_019236545.1 Actinomycetota bacterium
CGGGCTGCCGATGACGAATATCGGCGACGCGATCTGAGGGGACTGCCGTCGCCTAACTCCCTCCCACCTCCGCGGGAACTGCGACGCCGCCGGGCTGCCGTCCGGCGGCGTCTGCGTCTTCGGGCGGCTCGATCGCGAGGCGCGGCAGGACGCGGTCGAGCCGCTCGGGGCACCACCACGCCCAGCGACCGAGCAGCTCGAGCACCGCGGGGAGGAGCACGCAGCGGATCACGACCGCGTCGAGGAAGACGGCGACGGCGAGGCCGAGGCCGAAGAGCGCGATCGTCCGGTCGCCGGCGAGGACGAAGCTCGAGAAGACGGCGACCATCACCGCGGCGGCGGCGGTGACCACGCGGCCGGTGCGCGTGATCCCGAGCCGCACCGCGTCGCTCGGGGATGCGCCGTGCGCCCACGCCTCGTGGATCCGCGAGATCAGGAAGACCTCGTAGTCCATCGAGAGCCCGAAGACGATCGCGAACACCATCACCGGCAGGAACGCCTGGATCGGCCCGCCCTCGATCCCGGTCAGGCCTCCGAGCCAGCCCCACTGGAAGATCGCGACGACGACGCCGAGCGACGCGCCGATCGAGAGCAGGTTCATCACGGCTGCCTGGAGCGGGATCAGCAGCGACCGGAAGACGACGAGCAGGAGCAGGGCCGAGACGAGGATCACGGCGGCGAAGAAGATCCAGAGCTTGGCCGCGATCACGTGGGCGAAGTCGATCTGGAGCGCCGTGAAGCCGCCGACGAGGACGCCGCGCGGCAGGACGCTCGTGCGCAGCCGCTTCACGAGCGCCTCGGTCTCGACGCTCTGCGGCGACGAGCGCGGGTATGCCTCGAAGACGGCGAGGCGCCGGTCGGGCGAGACGCGGGCGGGCGTCACGGCGGCGACGTCGGGCGTCCCGGCGACGAGCGCCGCCGAGCGCTCGACGGCCGTCGCGGGCCCGACGACGAGGAGCGGCCCGTTGAAGCCCTTCCCGAAGCCGCGCGCCATCAGGTCGTAGGCGCGGCGCGTCGTCTGCGAGGGGGAGTCGTTGCCTGCGTCGGTGTTGCCGAGCCGCAGCCCGAGCGTCGGTGCCGCCAGCAGGAGGAGCACGCCGGCAGCCGCACCGGCCGCGAGCCACGGCCGCCGCTGGATGCCGCGGATCCAGCGATCCCAGCCGCCGCCGAGCGAGCGTCGCCGCGACGGCTTCCCGGGCCGCCCGATCCGGTGCCCGGCGGCCGCGAGCAGCGCGGGCAGGAGCGTCAGCGACGCCGCGAGGACGAGCAGCACCGAGATCGACGACGCGACCGCCGGGCCGTAGAGGAACCCGATGCCGAGCGCGCACATCCCCATCAGGGAGACGACGACGGTCAGCCCGGCGACGATGACCGCGCGGCCGGCGGTGTTCATCGCGACGCCGATCGCCTCGTCCACCCGGCCGCCGTTCGAGCGGTACGCCTCCCGGTAGCGCGTGACGATGAAGAGCGCGTAGTCGACGCCGACCCCGAGGCCGATCATCAGCGCCAGCTCGCTCGAGAAGTCCGGCATCTGCAGGACGCGCGTCACGAGCGCGACGATCCCGACGCCGGTGCCGAGCCCGCAGAGCGCGGTCACGATCGGCAGGCCCATCGCCAGGAGCGACCCGAAGCTGAGCAGGAGCACGACGACCGCCGCGCCGAGGCCGACGATCATGCTCGACCCGATCGCGGGCCGCTGCGCGTTCTCGACCGCCGGGCCGCCGACCTCGACCTGCAGCGCCGGCGAGCGCCCCGCCTCGGCCGTGCGGACGAGGGCGTGGACGACGGAGTCGGGCACGCCGCGCGAGCCCTGGCGCGCGAGGACGACGGTCGCGTAAGCGATCGTCCGGTCGTGCGAGAGCGCCCGCGGCCGAGCCGTGTACGGATCGACGACCGCCTCGACGCCCGGGATCCGCGCGACGCGCCCGAGCAGCGCGCGCACCTGCCCGCGCACCGCGGGCGCCGCGAGCGTGCCCGCGCGCGCGTGGAGGACGACCTGGTCGAGGTCGCCTGCCTGCGCGGGGAACTCCGCGACGAGCAGGTCGCGGGCCTTCTGCGACTGCGTCCCCGCGAGGTGGAGGTTGTTCGAGTAGCGGGCGCCGACGCCGCGCTGCAGGCCGAGCCCGGCGGCGAGGACGAGCACCCAGAGGAGGACGACCCGCCTACGGTGAGCCGTCGACCAGCGCGCGAGCCTCAACACCCCGGCCCAGGGTACGCCCGCTCACTCGGGCCGGTGGCAGACGGCTTCGACGTTGTTGCCGTCCGGGTCGAGCACGAACGCGCCGTAGTAGTCCTCGTGGTACCAGCGCAGCCCGGGCGCGCCGTTGTCCGTGCCACCGGCGGCGAGACCGGCCGCGTGGAACGCGTCGACCGTGGCGCGGTCGGGGGACGCGAACGCGACGTGCGTCCCGGTGCCGTACGGCTCGCGCTCGTGGAGCCAGAACGCCGGATGCCCGTCGAACGCAAAGCCGACGACGCCGTGATCCGGCCACTCCTGCGCGACCGTCCAGCCGAGCGGCGCAAGTGCCTGCTCGTAGAAGGCGCGGCTCGCGGCGTAGTCGCGCACGTTGAGGCCGACGTGGTCGAACACCGTTCGCAAAGGCTAACGCGCGTGAGACCTCACGATCGCGCGACGTAGGCCGCGCAGGCGACAAGAGGGGCCGTATGACCTATTGGCAACGGGCAGGCCGTCCCGGAGGATGGATGGGTTGTGTCGATTCCGGCCCTAGCCTCGCCCGAAGCGCTCCTCTCGGAGACGGCGCGCGCGTTCGCGGCGACCGGCGACGCGTCGATCAGGGAAGGCGACAACCGACTCGCCTGCACGAGACGAGGCCTCCGATGAGGAGCCCCACGACATTCCCAGCGGCAGGTGACCACCCGCGGCGGCTTTCCCCCGAGCAGCTCCTCGAGTCGCTCGATCAGTTCCCCGGCGTGTATTGGACGACGGACGCTGCGCTGCGGTTGACCGCGGTCGGTGGCGCGGGCCTTCGGGACCAGGGACTCGATCCGGATCAGATGATCGGCCTGGGGATCGGTGACCTTCCGGACGTTTCGCCCGCCATGCTCGAGACCCACATCGCCGCGGTCGAAAAGGCGTGCGAGAGCAGCTACGAGACTCGCTATGGCGGGCGTGACTTCATCGTGCGCCTCCGGCCGCTCCGGGGATCTGATGATGCGGTCGTGGGCGTGGTCGGCAGCGCCACCGACGTGACGGAGCGGGTGCGAGCCGAGGCCGAGCTTCGCGCGCGCGAACGCGAGCTCGCAACGCTCACCGACCACGCACCGGACATCCTCGTGCGGTTCGATCGCGAGCTGCGACACCTCTTCATCAGCCCGGCCGTAGAGGTGTCGACCGGTCTACCGCCCGAGCACTACCTCGGGAAGACGAACCGCGAGCTCGGGATGCCGGAGCATCTGTGCCGGCTCTGGGAGCGGGAGCTCCGCATGGTCTTCGAGTCGGGAGAGCCGCGTCGCTTCGCCTTCGAGCTGCCCGGAGCGAGCGGGTCACGGTGGTTCGAGGCCAGTGTCGTTCCGGAGCTGGGCGCGGACGGGAGCGTGGAGACCGTTCTCTCCGCGACGCGGGACTCGACCGAGATGCGCCGTGCCGAGGAAGAGCGTGCGGCGAGCGAGGGCCGCTATCGCGACCTGTTCGAGCGGGCGATGGACATGATCTTCGCCTTCGACCGCGACGGCCGTTTCACCGACGTCAATCCCGCCGTCGAGCGGGTGCTCGGCTATGCGCGGAGCGAGCTCATCGGGCGGCACTACAGCACCGTCATGCCCGAGGACGAGGTGCTGCGCGCGAGCGAGCGGTTGCGCCGGAAGCTCGCCGGAGTCGATCGGGCGACCGCCTACGAGGCGGCGCTTCGCCACAAGGACGGCCGGGAGGTCGCCGTCGAGGTGAGGAGCCAGACGCTTCCCGGCAGCGACGGCCCGGCCGGCGTCGTCACGATCTTGCGCGACATCACTGCGGAGCGGAGCGCACGGCGGGCATTGGAGGAGAGCGAGCGCCGCTTCCGTGGCGCCTTCGACGATGCCGCAGTCGGCATGGTCCTGACGGACAACGGAGGCCGGATCCTGCGGGTGAATCGGGTGTTCGCCGACATGCTGGGCCATCACCCCGACGAGCTGCACGGGCGGCCGATCCAGGAGTTCACGCACCCCGACGACCGGCAGGAGGTCGCGGCTGACGTGCAGCTGATGATCGCCGGGCTGAAGGACCGCCGGATCGCCGACAAGCGGTACGTTCGCTCGGACGGCGGACTCGTCCACGCGCATATCGGCGTCTCGCCGGTGCGCGACGAGGACGGCGCCGTCGTCATGTTCATCGCTCAGGTCGAAGACGTGACGGAGCTGCGGCGTGTCCAGGCGGAGCTCGCCGACAGCGAGCGGATGCTCGGATCGATCCTGGACACGACTCCGGACGTGGTGGCGCTCTGGGATCTCGACTTCCGGATCACGTTCATCAACCCGGCCATCGAAGCGCAGGCCGGCATAGCTCCTTCCGACGCCGTCGGGAGGAGGGCGCACGAGTTCGGTTCCTTGCAGGCCGACTTCTGGGAGCAGCAGTTCCGGGAGGTGGTCGCAACCGGAGAGGCGAGAAGCATCTCCTTCCCGTTCCCGCACCCCGATGGGGAGCGCTACTTCGATCTGGTCGCCTCGCCGCGGCGCGGGGCCGACGGAAGCGTGACCGGCATCGTCACCGTCGCGCGCAACGTCACGGAGCGCGTGCGGCTCGAGGAGCGGCTGCGCCAGGCGGCGCGGATGGAGGCGCTCGGGCGGCTCTCGGGCGGCGTCGCGCACGACTTCAACAACCTCCTGGTCGCGATCCGCGGCTACTCCGACCTGGCGCTCCAGCGGCTGGACGGCACCGGCGACGAGAACGTCCGCGGCGCCGTGGCCGAGATCCGGCGCGCCGGGGACCGGGCTGCCGAGCTCGTCCGGCAGCTGCTCGCGTTCAGCCGGCAGCAGGTGCTGCGGCCGGAGGTGACGAGCCTCAACGAGGTCGTCAGCGACTACGCCATGATGCTGCGCAGGCTCGTCGGCGAGGACGTCGAAGTCGTGCTGGAGCTCGATCCCGCGCTGCCGCTCGTCCGGATCGACCACGGGCAGTTCGGCCAGGTGCTGCTGAACCTCGCCGTGAACGCGCGCGACGCGATGCCGGAAGGCGGCAGGCTGACGATCGCGACCGACGCGCCCGCCTACGGTGCCGACGACGAGCGCGAGGTTCGCGTCCGCGTCTCCGACACCGGCGTCGGCATCCCGCCCGAGGACCGCGACCGGATCTTCGACCCGTTCTTCACGACGAAGGACGCCGAGAAGGGAACCGGGCTCGGCCTCGCGACGGTGCTCGGCATCGTCGAGCAGTCCGGCGGTCGCATCCAGGTCGAGAGCGAGCCCGGCAGCGGCTCGACCTTCGAGATCCTCCTGCGCGCGAGCGACCAGCGCCCGCCGCGGCGCGACGAGGAACCCGATCGCCCGAGTGTCGGGGCCGGCGAGACCGTGCTCGTCGTCGAGGACGAGCGGATCGTCCGCGACCTCGTCAAGGAGATGCTCGAGCGCGCCAACTACCGCGTCGTCTCCGCTGCCCGCCCTTCCGAGGCGCTGGAGCTCGCCGCTGCCGACGAGACGGTCTCGCTCATGCTGGTCGACGTCGTGATGCCGGAGATGAGCGGGCCGATGCTGGCCGACAAGGTGCGCGCGTTCCGCCCCGGCCTCCCGGTGGTCTTCACCTCCGGCTACACGAGCGACATGGTCGTCGAGCGAGGCGTCCTCGAGGACGCGGAGCACTACCTCCAGAAGCCGTTCGGCGTCCCGGAGCTGACGGCTGCTGTCGCCGCCGCGCTGGCGGCCTGATGAGCGAGGCGGTCCTCTACCGGGTCGGGCCGGACGACACGATCCTCGAGGTCGGAGGCGCGTTCGAGCGGTTCGCGCGCGAGAACGGAGCGCCCGCGCTCGCGCAGGAGGCCCCCGGACGACGCCTGTGGGACTACGTCCTCGGAGACGAGGTGACCCATCTGTGGGAGGTGCTTCTCGCCGACGCACGCGCCGGGTCGCCCGCCGTCGTCCCATATCGCTGCGACGCGGACGACAAGGTACGGCGGATGCGCATGCGACTGGACCCGGCCGGCGACGGCTCGGTCGTCTTCACGTCGTTCATCGACGAAGAGGCGCCGCGTGCGCCGGTGCCGCTCTTCGCCGTCGCCTCGATCCGGCACGGGAACCTGCTGGCGTCGTGCAGCTGGTGTCGCCGCTTCGACGTCGACGGCTGGGTCGAGGCCGAGGAGGCGGTCGAGCGGCTGGGAATCCTCTCCGACGTCCCGCCGCCCCCGATCACCCACACGATCTGCGACGACTGCCGACAGCAGGTCCTAGCCGGTCACCGCTGAGCCGGATCGCATCAGGCGATGAGGCCCCGCCTGATCGCGTACGCGACGGCGGCGGTCTTCGTCGGCATCCCGAGGCGCGTTCGCGCGCTCACCGCGTGCGCACGCACCGTCCCCGCCGAGATGCCGAGGTCGTCCGCGAGCTGTTCCATCGTCCGGCCGCGGGCGAGGCCGCAGAGGACCTCCGTCTCACGCGGGCTGAGCCGGGGCTCCACGGCGAGAGCGGCTGCGACCGCCGCATCGACGTAGCGCCCGCCGGAGGCAACGGTTCCGAGCGCGCGCTGGAGGTCGGCGATGGGCGCGTCCTTCAACACGATGCCGGCGGCCCCCCGATCGAGGAGCTCCGCCGCAATGCCGGCCTCCACCTCGCCGGTGAAGACCACGATGCGCATCTCGGGGGAAGCCTCGCGCAGGCGCTCCACGAGAGGGACGCCGGCGAGCCGCGGCATCCGCAGGTCGACGACCGCCAGCAGGGGCGTCTGCTGCGTCGCGAGATCGACCGCCCGCAGGCCGTCCGTCGCCGGCCCGAGGACCGAGTACCCCTGCGCCTCGACCGTGTCGCAGATCGCCCGGACGAGCGCCGGGTGGTCGTCCGCGACGAGGCAGCCGGCGCTCACGCCTGCACGAGCGCGCGCACGCGGGCGGCGAGCTCCGTCTCGTAGGTGTCCGTCTTCACGACGTAGTCGGCGGCTCCGTGCCGGAACGCCTCGAGCGCGACCTGCTCGGAGCCGATGTCCGTGAGCATCACGATCGGCGCGTCCGGCGCGAGACCGCGCAGCTCGTCGATCAACTCGATGCTGTCGCGGTCCGGGAGCTCGCGGTCGACGAGGACGAGTGACCACGAAGACCCCCGGCAGAGATCCGCGGCACGGCCCCCATCGGGCGCGTGCGCGACGACGACCCGGCCGAGCGCGTCCGTGATCGCCTCGCGCGCCAGCTCCACGTCGGCGTGGTCCGGCCCGACGAAGAGGACCGAGAACGTCGGGACGTCGCCGCCGCCGTGCGCCTTGCGGGCGTGGAGGACGAGCCCCTCGGGGGTGAAGGCCAGCTCGCCGACCTCGACCATCTCGAGCACGAGCTGCGTGAGGACCGGATCCCACTGCCCGCCGCTGCCGCAGCGCAGCTCGCCGACGATCTCCTCGGGCTCCCGGTGCCGCCGGTAGTGCCGGTCCGCCGACATCGCCTCGATCGCGTCCGCGATCGCGACGATCCGCGCGGCGAGCGGGATGTCCTCGCCCTCCAAACCGTCCGGATACCCCGTCCCGTCCCAGCGCTCGTGGTGCGAGCGGACGACCTTGCGCACGCCCTCCAGCGCGCCGAGCGGGTACAGGAGCCGGTCGCCGATCAGCGGATGCGTGCGCATCAAGGCCGCCTCCTCGAGCGTGAACGGGTCGCTCTTGAGCAGGATCCGGTCCGGGATCCCGATCTTGCCCACGTCGTGGAGGATCGCGCCGAGGCGGATCGTCTCGAGCTCGTCCTCCCACAGGCCCAGGTGCTCGCCGATCCGGACGGCGAGCACGGCCATCCGCTCGCAGTGGCCGCCGAGGCTCGAGCCACGGTTGTCCTCGAGCCCCGAGTCCCGCGCCTCGATCGCGTTCGCGAGCGCGCTCGCGAGTGTCGGGGCGAGCAGGCGCTCGCGCAGCTCGCGCTCGGCGCGGGCCGCCCGCCCGCGGGCGTTCGCCACCGCGTGGAGGAGCTCGGCGTGCGAGAACGGCTTCATCACGATGCCGCTCGCGCCGCGGGAGAGCGCCTCGCGCAGGTTCGCCTGCGTCCCGGCGCCCGTGACGAGGATCACCGGCAGGCTCGGCCGCCGCTCGCGGACCAGGTCGAGCAGCTCGAGCCCGGACAGACCGGGCATCACGATGTCGCTCACGACCAGCCCGACGCGCGAGTTCTCGAGCTCCGCGAGAGCGTCCTTGGCGGTCTCGACGGAGTAGGCCGGATGGCCGCCGTCGACGAGGATCTCGACGATCAGGTCGCGGATCACGGGCTCGTCGTCGATGACGAGGATCGAGCTCACGCGGACTGCTCCACCGGCAGCACCAGCCGGAACGTCGTGCCCTGGCCCGGCATCGACTCGACGACGATGTCGCCGCCGTGCATCGCCGCGAGCCCGTGGCTGACGGCGAGGCCGAGACCCGTCCCGCCGTTCTGCCGCTTCGTGGTGAAGAACGGCTCGAAGATGCGCGGGAGCACGTCCGGAGGGATGCCGGGGCCGGTGTCCGACACGCTCACGGCGACGCCCTCCGGGTCGGGCTCGACCTCGATCCTGACGACGCCGCCGTCGGGCATCGCCTGCTGTGCGTTCCGGACGAGGTTGACGACGATCTGCTTCACCTGGTTCGAGCTCCCGACGACGAGCACGTCCTCGTCCTCGTAGCGCTCGACGAGCTCGACGTTCTTCGCGCCGTTGGTGCGCCGCAGGAGCGCGACGGCGTCGCGGACCGTCTGCGTGACGAGGAACGGAACGTGCTCGTCGGTCGGCTCCCGCGCGAAGTCGAGCAGCGCGGACACGATCTCCTTCATCTCGTTCCCCGTCGAGTGGATCAGCTCGAGGCGCTCGTGCGCCTTCGTCCCGGGCTGCGCCTCACGGAGGAGGAACTCGGTCAGCCCGAGGATCGCGAAGAGCGGGTTGTTGATCTCATGCGCGACGCCGGCGGCGAGCTCGCCGATCGCCGCGAGCTTCCCGCTCTGGGCGAGCTGGCGCTCGAGCTGGCGCCGCTCGCTCGTGCTCGTCACGACCACGACCGCCCGCACCTGGTCCGACTCGACGACGAAGGTCCGGATCTCGACCGGGATCAGGAGCCCGGTGCTATGGCGGAACATGCCCTCGTACGGGAACGACATGTGGGCGCTCCGCTCGAGCGGCCGCGGGCGCCAGCCCTCCGCCCACCACGGGTACGGCGGCGTCAGGCCGACCATCTCGGGCGCCGTCAGACCGACCAGGCTCGCGTGCGCCTCGTTGGTCGCAACGACTCGGCCCGTCACGAAGTCGACCACCGTCGCCGGGAGCGGCAGCTGCGCGAAGGCCTGCGCGAAGAACGCCGCCGCGACGTGCTCCTCGCCGGCCGGCTCGGTGGGATTCGCCAGAAACGTGGACATGCCGGGAGATTCGCCCCCAGGAGCCCCGGTTGGGATCGCCGATCCCGCGCGAACCTGTCCCCCGGAAGGGGTAACCGGCGGCGATTTCGGGGATAGTTCCCGCCGATGGCGACAACGGTTGTCATCGCAGAGGACCACCCCGCCGTCCTCGTCGCGGTCGCAGACCTCCTGGCAGAGCACGGGATGGAGGTGATCGGCCGAGCCCGCGACGGAGCCGAGGCGCTGGCCCTGATCGAGCGTCGCCTGCCGACGATCGCGCTCGTCGACCTCCGCATGCCTCGCCTCGGGGGGATCGAGCTCGCCCGGAAGGTGCCGGGGGTGTCGCCGAAGACGGCGGTCGTCTTCTACACGGGCTACGCCGACGGCTCGCTGCTCGCCGAGGCGCTCGACGCGGGGGCCCGCGGCTTCGTGCTCAAGGACGCGCCGCTCGGCGACCTCGTCCGCGCGCTCGAGAAGGTGGCCGACGGAGGCGCGTACGTCGACCCGGTGCTCGGAAGCGCGCTCGTCACGGCGCGGCTCGACCGCGGCGCCGGCCTGCTCACCGAGCGCGAGCGAGAGGTGCTGAAGCTCCTCGCGGACGGCCTCGCGAACGACGAGATCGGGCGGCGGCTGTTCATCGCGCCGGACACGGTGCGCACGCACATCCGGAAGGCGATGGAGAAGCTCGACGCGGACACGCGCACGCAGGCGGTCGCAGAGGCGCTGCGGCTGCACCTGATCACGTAGCCCCTTCGGGTGGCGCTCGGTTCCCCCGGATCGCCAAGGCGGGGACGGCGGTTTCGCGGGTGGTTCCCATGCCGGCGCTCGCCGACTCTGAGCGCATGGTGCAAAGCGGTGTCGTTGCGGCGTTCGCGCAGCTCCTCGCACTGGCGAAGCCCGAGGCGTTCCGCCGTGCGGAGCGGCTGCAACGCTACGTTCTCGAGCTCGCCTGCGAGCTCGGCGTGGAGGACACGGCGCCGCTCGAAGCGGCCGCGTTGCTCTCGCAGATCGGGGCGCTGACGCTCCCGGAGACGACGTGCACGCGGATCTACCACGGCGCGGCGCTCAGCCACGCCGATCTCGAGCTCGTCTCGGAGCTGCCGGCGATCGCGGCGAAGATCGCCCGCGAGGCGCCGGAGCTCGACGAGGTGCGGCAGATCCTCTCCTGCGTGGAGGAGCGATTCGCGCGCGGCGTGGGCCACCGTTGGGTCTACGGGCAGGACATCCCGCTCGGCGCGCGCCTCCTCAAGATCGCGCACGACTTCGACCTGCTCGAGGCGCAGGAGCGGTCGGTCGAGTTCGCGCTGAGCACGATGCGCGGGCGCGCCGGCTGGTACGACCCCGAGCTCCTGGAGCTCTTCGCGGCGCTGCGCGGGTCGGGCGAGCACACGACCACCGTCAAGGAGCTCCTCCTCCGCGACCTGCGGCCGGGAATGGTCTTCGCGGCCGACATCCACTCGGAGACGGAGGGCGTCCTGCTCGTCGCGCGCGGGCGCGAGGCGACGAAGATGCTGCTCGAGCGCCTGCTCGCCCTGCCCGAGGGGCTGGTCGCGGAACCGGTGCGCGTGCTCGTCCGGGAGCCCGTGGTCGCGCTCGTGGAGGAGGGAGTCGCGGCCTAGTCGAGCCGGGTGCCTCCGAAGATCCGCGTCCTCCCCGATGCACGGCGGCGCCCGGGCACCGATGATCCGACGCATGCCCAGCTTCGACCCGCCGGACCGCTGCCCGCACGACCATCAGCGCGACGAGTGCCCGATCTGCTCGGACGAGGAGCTGCTCTATCCGTCGTTCGAGCCGCTCGACCTGCTGATGGAGCCGGACGCCGTGGAGACGGTCCTCCCCCTCGACCTCGTCGGGGTGCCGTACAGCTAGACCGCTTAGGCTGACGCCGTGATCCTCGAGAACGGTGTCATCCGGACACTCGACCCGGCGTTGCCCTCGGCTCGCTCGCTCGCGATCGCGGGCGACCGCATCGCGGGCGGCGTCGGTGTGCACGAGACCGCGCTCGCGAGCCCCGACGTCGTCGACCTCGGCGGCCGCGCCGTCCTCCCCGGCTTCACCGACGCGCACGTCCACTTCCCGACCTGGGCGGCCGTCCAGCGCGACGTGAAGCTCGAGGGCTGCGCGTCGAAGGCCGAGGCGCTCGACCGCGTCCGCCGCGCGGAGCGCCACGGGAGGTGGCTCCGCGGCCACGGCTGGCGCGACGCCGACTGGCCCGACGGAAACCCGACGCGCCACGACCTCGACGAGGCCGTCCCGGACCGGCCGGCGATGCTCGTCTCGAAGGACTACCACGCGCTCTGGCTCAACTCCGCCGCCCTCGCGCTCGCCGGCGGCGACCTCGAGGTGCCGGGCGGCGTCGTCGTCCGCGACGAGGCGGGCGAGCCGACCGGGCTGCTCTACGAGGAGTCGGCGTGGCACTTCAAGAACCGCCATGCCGTCATCCCGGCCGACGAGTACGTCGAGGCGATGCGGCACGGCCTCCGCCTCGCGAACGAGCGCGGCGTCGTCGCGCTCCACGACAAGGACGGCTGGCTCGGCGCCGTCGGCCTCTGGGAGCGGCTCGAGCAGCAGCAGTCCCTCACCGCGCGCGTCTGGCAGTCGGCGCCCGCCGAGACGCTGCCGCAGCTGCGGGAGGTCGGCCTTCGCTCGGGGCTCGGCTCGCCGCTGCTCCGGCTCGGCTACCTGAAGACGTTCATGGACGGGACGCTCGGCTCCCAGACCGCCTGGATGCTGGACGGGAGCGGCGTCGTGATCACGAGCTCCGACCAGCTCGAGGAGATCGTCCGCGCCGCGGCGGAGGCAGGCTGGCCGGTCGGCGTCCATGCGATCGGCGACGCCGCGAACCGCGCCGCGCTCGACGCCTTCGAGCGCTCGCGTGACGTGTGGGAGCCGCGCGGCCTCCGCCAGCGGATCGAGCACGCGCAGTGCCTCGCGCCCGAGGACGTCGCGCGCTTCGCCGAGCTCGGCGTCGCGGCGTCCGTCCAGTTCTCGCACGCGCCCTCCGACGAGCACCTGGCGAAGCGCTTCTGGCCGGACACGCTCGACGGCGCCTACTCGTTCCGGTCGCTGCTGGAGAGCGGCGCCGTGCTCGCGAACGGCTCCGATGCGCCCGTCGAGGAGCTCGACCCGTGGGCCGGCGTCGTCGCGGCGGTCCTCGGCCACTGGCGCGAGGACCAGCGGCTCACCGTCGCCGAGGCGCTGCACGCCGTGTGCGTCGCACCAACGTGGCTCTCCTACGACGAGCGCGTCCGCGGCACCCTCGTCCCCGGCCGCTACGCCGACCTCGTCGTCCTCGACCGCGACCCGTTCTCCGTCGAGCCCGGGGAGCTCCCGGATGTCCGGGTCGTCGCGACGATGCTCGCCGGGCGGTGGGTGCACAATCCGCCGCCCTGGGACTGACGTACCGGAGATGAGGAATCGCCGCTCCGGCGGCGAATCGTCCGGGCGGCAACCCTAGGAGGGACGATGGAAGCATCGACGGGCGGGCGCTTCGAGCATCTGCGCGAGCACTCGATCGGCCTGCCGCAGGTCCTGTTCCAGTCGATCACGCACATGGCGCCCGCGGCGGCCGTGGCGTACTCGATCTTCATCTCCGTGCCCTACTCGCAGCAGGCGCTCCCGCTCTCGGTCGGCCTCGCGCTGATCGCGTGCATCTGCGCCGCGACGGCGATCGGCCAGCTCGCGAAGCGGTTCCCGTCGGCCGGCGGCATGTACACGTACACGGCGAAGACGCTCGGCCCGTGGGCCGGCTTCCTCGTGGCGTGGCTGTTCATCCTCTTCGAGCCGCTCGTCGCGCCGTTCCTCTACCTCGAGTTCGGGTGGGCGATGAGCGACGTCTTCCAGAACTCGATCGGCTGGCACTACTCCGGCCAGTGGTGGATCTGGGTCGTGCTGATGACGGTGATCGTCTTCCTGCTCACCTACCGCGACATCCGGCTCTCGACCACGGCGGGCGTCATCCTCGGCGCCTTCGAGATCCTGATCTTCGGCGCGCTCGCGCTCTGGATGATCTTCTCGAACACGGGCCACCTCAACCTGCAGCCGTTCAACCCGCACCACGCGGCCGGCGCGTGGAGCGGCGTGTTCAAGGGCATGGTCTTCGCGATCCTCGCCTTCATCGGCTTCGAGGCGTCGGCGCCGCTCGGCGAGGAGGCCAAGAACCCGCGGCGGACGGTTCCCCGCGCCGTCGTCGGCTCGGCGATCGCGATCGGCATCTTCTACGTGCTCTGCTCGTACGCCTGGGTGTTCGGCGCCGGCTTCGACAGCTTCGTGAAGCAGGCGACGACGAACCCCGACCCGTGGCGCAGCCTCGCGAAGATCTTCTGGGGCGGCGGCTGGGTGCTCGTGTTCCTCGCGATCTGCAACTCGATCGCGGCGAACTCGAACGCGGCCGTGAACGCGGCGACGCGCGTCTTCTACTCGCTCGCCCGGAACGGGCTGGCGCCGAAGCGGCTCGGCCACGTGCACGAGCGGTTCCGCACGCCGGACGTGGCGATCATCGGCATGTCCGTGTTCGCCCTCGTCCTCTCGCTGCTCTTCGGCTGGAAGTGGGGAGCGCTCGTCGGCTTCTCGCTGATCGCGACCATCGCCGTTCCGGTCGTGATCGTGGTCTACATGCTCGTCTGCGCCGGCTGCATCCGCTACTACCTGCGCGACCGCAGGGACGCGTTCAACCCGTTCCTGCACCTGCTGCTGCCGATCGGCGGGATCGTGCTCTTCTTCTTCCCGCTCTACTACCAGTTCTACAGCGCGCCGCCGACCTACCCGATCAAGTACGCGAACTGGGTCGCCGCGGCGTGGACGATCCTGGGCATCATCCTCACCGTGTGGATCTCCATGAGCCGCCCCGACAAGCTGGAGGACATGGAGCGCGTCTACGTCGACGACGAGGGTGAGCGCACCGATGCCTGGGTACCGACTCCGGCGTGACGATGTGATCTGGTCGTTCGGGCCCGATCTCCAGCCGGTGCTGGAGGTCGGGCCCGGCGACGTCGTCACGTTCGAGACCAACGACTGCTTCACGGGCCAGATCCGGAGCGAGGACGACCTCGTCACCGGGATCGATCTCTCCCGCATCAACTCGGCGACCGGCCCGGTGGCGGTCCGCGGCGCCGAGCCTGGCGACTCGCTGATCGTGGAGATCCTCGATGTCCGCCCGATCGAATGGGGCGTGGCGACGCTGATCCCGGGCTTCGGGCAGCTGATCGAGCACGTGCAGGCGCCGCTGACGCGGCTGTTCGAGGTGCGCGACGGCGTCGTGAAGATGAACGACCGCGTCTCGTTCCCGGCGATGCCGATGGTCGGCGTCGTCGGCGTGGCGACGGACGGCGAGACGCTCTCGAACGGGCTCGCCGGCCGGCACGGCGGCAACCTCGACGACCACTGGCACGGCAAGGGCGCGAAGATCTACTTCCCGGTGCGACAACCGGGCGGCATGTTCGCCGTCGGCGACATGCACGCGGCGATGGGCGACGGCGAGATCTGCTTCACCGGCGTCGAGATCGCGGGCGAGGTCGACGTCCGCTTCGGCCTGCTCAAGGGCAAGCAGGCGACGTGGCCGGTGACGGAGCTCGCCGACCGCTGGGTGCCGCACGCGACCGCGGACGCCTACGACGACGCGCTGAAGCTCGTCTCCGAGGAGGCGGCGAAGCTGCTCGTCGACGAGCACGGCTTCACGATCGAGGACGCGTTCATCTTCCTCTCGGTCGCGTGCGACGCGGGCGTCGCGCAGGCGTGCAAGCCGGCCGAGAGCTTCGGCACGATCGCGCGCTTCTCGATCCCGAAGATCGACGCCTGTCCGCGGCCTTTCTTGTCCGAATAGGCGAAGTACACTGGGATCAGGTATGGAACGGACGATGCTTCCCGTCCACGACCCGCACACGTGCGCGGTCGCGGCGAGCGCGGAGATCATCGGCGCCAAGTGGACGGCGCTGCTCGTGCACGACCTCTCCGAGGGGCCGCGCCGCTTCTCCGAGCTCGAGCGCTCCTGCCACGGGATCAGCCCGCGAACGCTCGCCGAACGGCTGCGGCTGCTCGAGCAGGACGGGATCGTCATCCGTCACAGCTACGCGGAGTCGCCGCCGCGGGTCGAGTACGAGCTGACCGAGAAGGGCGTCGCGATGCTCCCGATCATCGACGCGATGCGCGCCTTCGGGCACTCCTGGCTCGACTGCGATCACACGCACGTGCACACGCACGCGCACTCGGCCGCCTAGCTAGCCGCGCGCAATCCGCCGGAGGAGCTCCTCCTCCGCCTCGAGCACACGCCGTTCCCGCGCCTCGAGGGCCTCCTCGCGGTTGTTGAGCTCGAGCTCCATCGCCTCGAGCTGGTCGCGCAGAGCGCTCAGGTGCGCCTCGACCTCGTCCAGCCGTCGGCCGCGGCCGCGCAGCGCCGCCTCGACGTCCGCCGACGCCGAGCCGCGTGCCTCCAGGGAGGCCGCGTACGCCGCCAGCTCCGCCGAGCGGCGCTCCAGCTCGGCGGCCCGCTGGTCGAGCGCCGCCTCGCGGCCGACGAGGCCGCGCAGCACGCGCTCGCGCGCCGACAGGCGAGCGTCCTCCGAGGCCGCGTGCCGGACGCGGTCGGCCAAGGCCTTCTCGGTGCGCGCGATCTGCGCCTCGCGCTCGTCCGCCTCCCGCTCGCGCCGCCGCAGCTCGCCCGCGCGCCGCTCGACCTGTTCCAGCCGCGGCTCGACCTCGGCGGCGCGCCGCTCCAGCTCGACAGACCGCTGCGCCAGCTCCGCCTCGCGCTCCTCGAGCGCGGCGCGTTGACGCTCGGCCCGGCGCTCGTCCTGCGCGAGCTCCTCCGCGCGCCGCTCGAGCCGGATGCTCCACTCCTCGACGCCGGAGAGCCGCTGCTCCTTCTCGGAGACGTCGATCTCGCGCCGCGTCAGCCGCTCCTCCGTCGTGACGACGAGCTGCAGCCGCTCGTCGATGTCGATCGCGAGCTGGGCGGCCTCTTGCGCGCGCAGCATGCTCTCCTGCTCGCGCGCGAGCACCTCGGTCGCGCGCGCCTCGCGGTCGGCGAGGTCGCGCTCGCGCGCCTCGAGGTCGCGGGCGCGCTCGACGAGCCGCTCCTCCACCTGCTGCGCCTGCCGCTCGCGCCGGTCGAGCTCGGCGACGCGCTGGAAGAGCTGCGCCTCGTACTCCGCGAGCCGGGAGACGCGCTCCTCGACCGCGCGCAGCTGATCGTCCACGAGCGGATCGCCCGCGGGCTGCTGAGGCTCGTCTTCCATCGTCCCGCCTATTTCGGCGGAAAGGATGCCTGTCCTATCGCCGCCTACATCGCCCGCTTCGCGCGAGGATGCGCGCTTCCGCGCGCGAGCTCGCGCTGCGCTTTCCGCTCGCTCGTGTGCGAGCAGCTCCGCCGCTCGCCCGCTGAGGGCTGAGCCTCCGTGTGCCGCGCCCGCGATGTCGGTCGCGGCGACGAGCCGGAAGAGGCTTGCTACAGGCGACCGAGCTGCGTGAAGAGCTCGGCGGCCGTCTCGATGCCCTCGTCGAAATAGCGGACGAGAAAGCGCTCGTTCGGCGAGTGGATGTTCGACTCCGGCAGGGCGAAGCCGGTGAGGATCGTCGGGATGCCCTTGTCGGCGAGCGCGGGCATGATCGGCAGCGTCCCGCCGGCCCGCGTGAGGAGCGGGCGGACGCCGAGCGCCTTCTCGAATGCGTCGAGCGCGAGCGGGATCGGCGGCGCGTCGGGGCGGACGAGCCCGGGCGGGACGCCCTTCCAGACGACGTCGACCTCGGCGCCGGTCGGCGCGGCGTTCCGGACGAGGCGCTCCGCGGCGGAGCCGATCGTCTCGACGTCCTGCCCGGGCGCGAGGCGGATCGTGAACTCGCCCGACGCGTAGACGGAGAGCGTCGTGTTCCGGAGACCCGGCTTGCCGCCGAGGATGCCGTTGACATCGGCGGACGGCTCGGCCCAGGTGCGGACGTAGAACTCCTCCTCGGCGTTCTCGTCGAGCGCGCGGGCGCCCTGCTCGCGCATCTCGTCGCCGCCCGGTGGGAGAGCGGCCCACGCGTCGAGCTCCTCCTGCGTCGGTGGCGCGATCCCGACGCGCAGCGGCGCGGGCAGGCGGCCGTCGGGCCCGGCGAGGACGGCGTCGAAGCAGCGCATGAGGACGTGGATCGCGTTCAGCGCGGCGCCGCCGTACATCCCCGAGTGGAGGTCGCGGTCGCCGGTGCGCACCTTGACGTCGAAGGCGATCAGGCCGCGCGTGGCGAGCTCGACGGCAGGGACGTCGCGGCGGAGCATGCCGCCGTCGAAGATGATCCCGGCGTCGGCGCCGCGCTCGTCCTGCGCGAGGTAGTCGACGATCGTCGTGCCGCCGATCTCCTCCTCGCCGTCGCAGGCGAAGCGGAGGTTGACCGGCAGCGCGCCCGCCTCGGCGAGCCGCTGCGCGGCGCGGAGCAGGATCCAGACCTGGCCCTTGTCGTCGGCGATCCCGCGCGCGTACGCGTACTCGCCGCGCACGTCGAGCTCGAACGGGTCGCTCTCCCAGAGGTCGAGCGGCGCCGGCGGCTGGACGTCGAAGTGGCCGTAGCAGAGGACGGTCGGCGCGCTGTCGGCGTCTTGCGAGGCGCGGATCTCGCCGAGCGCGAGCTCCTTCTCGCCGAACGGCGTCAGCTCCGCGCTGCCGCCGATCCGGCGGATGAAGTCGCAGACCCACTCGCCGGCGCGCTTGACGTCCTCGCGATGCGCGGGGTCGGCGCTGACGGAGGGGATCCGGATGAACTCGGCGAGCTCGTGGCGCTGGGCGTCATCCACGAGGCGAGACCTTACGCAAGTAGTGCGCGCCGCCGCCGAGGGAACCCGCCTCGTCGCCCGGGTTGAGCAGCGCGCACGTCTTCAGCGAGAGACAGCCGCAGCCGATGCACGTCGTCAGCCGAGTCCGGAGCGCGCTGAGCGTCTCGATCCGCTCGTCGAGCTGCCGCCGCCAGCCGCGCGAGAGCCGCTCCCAATCGCGTTTCGTCGGGGACTTCCCGCGCGGGAGCGTGTCGAGCGCGGCCTTGATCTCGACGAGCGGGATGCCGGCGGCGCTCCCGGCCTGGACGAACGCGACCCGGCGCAGCGTCACCGGCGCGTAGCGGCGCTGGTTGCCGTCGGTCCGCTCCGCCTCGATCAGGCCCTTCCGCTCGTAGAAGCGGAGCGCCGACTGGGAGACACCGCTGCGCCGCGAGACCTCGCCGATCGTGAGCACTTGACTTGAACCATAGTTGAGGTTCTACGGTGAGTCCATGACCACGACGACCACGCTCGGCTACGACGACCTGCCGGCGCTCCTGCAGCGACTCACCGGCGACGAGAAGCACGACTGGAGCTCCCTCTCGACGCTCGACGTCGTGTGGGTGCTCCACGACCGCGTGCTCGAGGAGGGCGATCGCTTCTTCCTCTCCAAGGGTCACGGCCCGACGGCGACCTACGCCGTGCTCGCGGCCAAGGGGATCCTGCCGCCGGAGCTGCTCGACGGCTTCGGGACGTTCGACTCGCCGCTCGGCCACCACCCCGACCGGCTGCTCGTCCCCGGGATCGAGATCTCGAGCGGCTCGCTCGGCCACGGGCTCGGCATGGCCGTCGGCTCGGCGCTCGCGGGACGGCGCGTCTACTGCCTCGTCGGCGACGCCGAGCTCGAGGAGGGCTCGAACTGGGAGGCGGTCCAGCTCGCCGGCCGGATGGAGCTCGCCACGCTGACGGTGGTCGCGATCGACAACCGGTCGTCGAGCCACGGCTGGCCGGGCGGCCTCGAGGCGCGGTTCGCGCTCGAGGGCTGGGACGCGACCCGCGTCGACGGACACGACCACGACGCGCTGGCCGGCGCGCTGTCGCGGCGCAGCGTCCGGCCGCGGCTCGTCGTGGCGGAGGTGGAGCCGAAGTGATGCGGCCGCGCTTCTACGAGCTCGTCCGCGAGGAGCTCGACGCGAGTGAGCGGCTCGCCGTCGTCACTGCCGAGATCGGGACGACGCCGATCGGGCCGCACCCGCGCCACTTCAACGTCGGCATCCGGGAGCAGCTGATGATCGGCGTCGCCGCCGGTCTCGCGCTCGAGGGCTACCGGCCGGTCGCGCACTCCTACGCGCCGTTCCTCGTCGAGCGGCCGTACGAGTTCCTCAAGCTCGACCTCGGCCACAGCGACCTCGGCGCCGTTCTCGTGTCGACCGGCGCGTCCTACGACGCCTCGCGCGAGGGCCGGACGCACCAGGCGCCCGAGGACGTAGCCGCGCTGGCGGCGCTCCCCGGCTGGACGATCCACGTTCCCGGCCACGTCGAGGAGATGGAGCTGCAGCTCCGGCGCGCGTTCGCGGGCGACGACCGCGTCTACATCCGCCTGACCGAGGAGACGAACCACGCCCGGGTCGACGGCGACGGCGGCCTCATCGTCCTCCGCCGCGGCTCACCCGGCGCGCCACTCGCGCTCGCGGTCGGACCGACGCTGGCCCCGCTGCTCGAAGCTGTGGCCGACCGCGACGTGACCGTCGCCTACCTGACGACGGTGCGCCCGTTCCCGCGCGCCGAGCTGCGCGATGCGCTCGGCGACGGCACTGAGGTCGTCCTCGTCGAGCCGTACCTGCGCGGCACCTCCTCGGCCGCGGTAAGCGCCGCCCTCGAGGACCGGCCGCACCGTCTCCTCGCCCTCGGCGTCCGGAACGAGGAGCTCCGCCACTACGGCACCGGCTCAGAGCACCGCGCCGCCCACGGCCTGGACGCGGCCGGGATCCGATCGAGCCTGGAGCGCTTCCTGGGCTAGGCGACGTCGCGCAGCGAGTGGCTCTCGGCGAGCGCCCGCAGCTTCTTGAGGCTCTGGTTCTCGATCTGCCGGATCCGCTCGCGTGTGACGTTGAACGTGCGGCCGACCTCGTCGAGCGTCCGCGGGTGCTCGCCGTCGAGCCCGTAGCGGAGCTCGAGGACGCGGCGCTCGCGGTGGGAGAGCGTGGCGAGGATCTGGTGCAGCGTCTCCTTGCGCA
>JAFAIV010000166.1 GCA_019236545.1 Actinomycetota bacterium
GCATGGAAGACGTTGCCGACGCGCAGGCCGGCCTCCTGCGAGAGCGCGTCGATGCGGCGCAGCACCTCGGGGAGCTTCGTGCGCGGGACGACGCCGTCCTGGACGTAGTAGTCGGGGCTGACGCGGCCCATCGCCGCGAACGCGGCCTTGCGGCCGCGCCAGACGGTCGCGCGGTCGGTCGGGTCGGAGGCGATGCGCACCTCGATCGCGCCGGTCTCGCGACAGATCTCCTCGACGCGGGCGAGGTCCTCCTCGACCTGCGCCGCCGGGCCGTCGAGCTCGACGATGAGCGCCGCGCCGCAGCCGTCCGGGTAGTTCGCGCCGACGGCCTTCTCGGCGGCCTCCATCGTGATCGCGTCCATCATCTCGATCGCCGCCGGCAGGACGCCCGCGGCGATCGTCGCGCTGACGGCAGCGCCCGCGTCGTCGGTGTGCGCGAAGCCGGCCAGCAGCGTCACGACGGCCTCCGGCGCGCGCAGCAGGCGCAGCGTCAGCTTCGTCGCGATCCCGAGCGTCCCCTCGGAGCCGACGAAGAGGCCGAGCAGGTCGGGCCCGTCGTCCCAGGCGGACAGCTCGACGAGCTCGCCGTCGGGCAGGACGACCTCCGCCGCGAGGACGTGGTTCACGGTGAAGCCGTACTTGAGGCAGTGCGCGCCGCCGGAGTTTTCGGCGACGTTGCCGCCGATCGTGCAGACCTGCTGCGACGACGGGTCGGGCGCGTAGTAGAAGCCGTCGGCGGCGACCGCGCGCGTGACGTCGAGATTCGCGACGCCCGGCTCGACGACCGCGAGCCCCGCGTCGAGGTCGAGCTCGAGGATTCGGTCGAGGCGCGCGAGCGAGATGACGATCCCGTCCTCCACCGGCAGCGCGCCGCCGGAGAGGCCGGTGCCGGCGCCGCGCGCGACGAAGGGGACACCCGCCGCGTTGCAGGCGCGCACCGCCGCCTGGACGTCCGCCGCGGACTCCGCGAGGACGACGAGCCCCGGCACGACGCGGTGCGCGGTCAGGCCGTCGCACTCGTACGTCCGCAGCTGCGCCGGGTCGCGGACGAGCTGGTCGTCCCGCAGGGCGCCCGAGAGCGCGTCGACGACGGCCGAGAGGCTCACGGGCGCACGCTAACGCCCTCCAACGCGATTCGCAAAAGCCTCTTTCCGTCATACGGAAAGCCGTGTAGGTTCCGACGCGTGTCCGTCAAGTCCGTCTCGCGGGCGCTCGACCTGCTCGAGGCGCTGGCCGTCCCGGAGGAGGTCGGCCTCGTCGAGCTCGCCACGCGCACCGGCCTCCAGCCGAGCACGGCGCACCGGCTGCTCGGGACGCTGATCGAGCGCCGGTACGTCGTCCAGAGCGCCGCGACCGGTCGCTACCTCCTCGGCCACAAGCTGAACGAGATCGCCGTCGCGGTCGCGAAGCGGACGGAGCACCTCCGCGAGCTCGCGCGGCCGCACCTGGAGACGATCAAGAAGGTCACCGGCGAGAGCGCGAACCTGACCGTCCTCGAGCCGCCCAACATCGTCTACGTCGACCAGGTCGAGGGCTCGCGCAGCGTGCGGATGTTCGCGCGCATCGGCGCGGCCGTGCCCGCGTACGCGACGGCCGCCGGGAAGGCGATGCTCGCCCAGATGCCGCCGGCCGTGGTGCGCGAGATCTACGGCGACGCGCCGCTCGAGCAGCTGACGCCGCGGACGATCGCCTCGGTCGAGGCGCTGCTCGCCGAGCTCGACGAGGTACGGGAGCGCGGCTTCGGCGTCGACCGCGAGGAGCAGGAGCCGGGCGTCGGCTGCGTCGCGGCCCCCATTCGCGGCGACGGCGCCGTCGTCGGCGCGCTCAGCGTGTCCGCGCCGATGCCGCGGATCGACGCCGCCGACCCGGCAGAGCTCGGCGAGCTCTTGATCTCGCGCGCGGACGCCGTCTCGATGTCGCTCGGATTCGTCGTAGGATCGCGGCGGTGAGCGTCCGCCACTTCCTCCGCGCGCAGGGCCTCCCGGCGGGCGACCTGAACGAGCTGCCGGACTCCCCGAAGCGCTTCCCCGACGGGGCGCAGTACCGCATCGAGATCCCGTCCACCGAGGGGCCGGCCTGCCTCGCGGCAGTGCTCGCCGAGGCGGAGCGGCTCGACGTCCGCGTGCACCGGGTCTCCCAGGGTTCGGGCGTCTTCATGCAGACCGACGCCGAGCTGGAGGAAATGGCGCGGCTCGCGGCCGACGCGCGGGTCGAGGTCTCGCTCTTCGCGCGCCCGAACGCGGCCTGGGGCACGAGCGCGACCGCCCGGGCGCACGCGGGCTTCGCGGCGGCGGCGCACGGCCAGGAGCAGGTCGTCGCCAACCTCGAGGACTGCGTTCGCGCCGCCGAGCACGGCTTCCGGTCGGTGCTGATCGCCGACGTCGGCGTGCTGGAGCTCTTCGGCGAGGCGCGCCGCGCGGGCCTGCTCCCCGAGGACATGCAGGCGAAGGTGTCCGTGATGCTGCCCGCGGCGAACCCGGCGAGCGCGCGCCTGTTCGAGCGCCTCGGCGCCTCCACGATCAATCTCCCGACCGACCTCTCGCTCGCGGAGATCGCCGCCATCCGGGCCGCGGTCGACGTGCCGCTCGATGTCTACGTCGAGGCGCCGGACAACGTCGGCGGCTTCGTCCGCCACCACGAGATCCCGGAGCTGATCCGGGTCGCCGCGCCGGTCTACGTGAAGTTCGGGCTCCGCAACGCGCCGGACGTCTACCCGGCCGGCTCGCACCTCGAGGCGACGACGGTCGCCCTCTCGCGCGAACGCGTCCGCCGCGCGCGGCTCGGGATGGAGCTGCTCGTGCGCTCCGGCTTCGAGCCGACGACCTCCGAGCTCGGCGCCGCCGGGCTCGCCGTCCCCGTCCCGACGAGACAAGGAGTCGCATGAGCCGTCCCGTCACGCTGTTCACCGGCCAGTGGGCCGACCTGCCGCTCGAGGAGCTGGCCGCGAAGACGTCGTCCTGGGGCTTCGACGGCCTCGAGCTCGCCTGCTGGGGCGACCACTTCGAGGTCGACCAGGCGCTCGCGGACGAGAGCTACTGCCGCCGCAAGCGCGAGCTGCTCGAGTCAAAGGGCCTCGGCTGCTGGGCGCTCGGCGCCCATCTCGTGGGCCAGTGCGTGCTCGACCGGATCGACTCGCGCAACCAGGGGATCCTGCCGCCCGAGGTCTGGGGCGACGGCGACCCGGCCGGCGTCCGCCAGCGCGCCGCCGAGCGGATGAAGGACACCGCCCGCGCCGCCGCGCGGTTCGGCGTGACGCAGGTGAACGGCTTCACCGGCTCGCAGATCTGGCACCTCATCTACTCGTTCCCGCCGAACGACTTCGACGAGATCGACCGCGCGTACGAGGAGTTCGCCGAGGTCTGGAACCCGATCATGGACGTCTTCGACCAGGAGGGCGTCCGCTTCGGCCTCGAGGTGCACCCGACGGAGATCGCCTACGACTTCGTCACGACGCGCCGCGTCCTCGACGCGATCGGGAACCGCGAGGCGTTCGGGATCAACCTCGACCCCTCGCACTTCGCGCACCAGTTCCTCGACACGGCGCAGTTCGCGCTCGAGTTCGCCGACCGGATCTACCACGTTCACGTCAAGGACTCGAAGAAGCGTCTCGACGGGCGCCGCTCGATCCTCGGCTCGCACCTGAACTTCGGGGAGGAGGCTCGCGGCTGGGACTTCGTCTCGCCCGGCCACGGCGACGTCGACTTCGAGGCGTTCTTCCGCGCGCTCAACCGGATCGGCTACCAGGGGCCGCTCTCGATCGAATGGGAGGACTCGGGGATGGATCGCGAGTGGGGCGCGCAGGACGCGCTCGCCTTCGTGCGCAGGACGGATTTCGCTCCGTCGGCGGTGGCCTTCGACGCGGCGATGCAGCGATGAGCGAGGAGACCGGGTTCCAGACGATGGGCCGGGCCTCCGGCGGCGGCGAGATCCAGCCGATCGGCGTGGGGATGCTCGGCTACGCGTTCATGGGCAAGGCGCACTCGAACGCGTTCAAGAAGCTCTCGTACATGGCGTGGCCGCCGCCGCTGATGCCGCGGCTCGTCGCCATCGCCGGCCGCGACGAGGCGGCGGTGAGCGAGGCGGCGCGACGCTACGGCTACGAGCGCGCCGTGACCGACTGGCACGAGCTCGTCTCCGACCCGGAGATCGAGCTCTTCGACAACGGCGGCCCGAACAACCTCCACGCCGAGCCGACCGTGCTCGCGGCGGAGGCCGGGAAGCACGTCGTCTGCGAGAAGCCGCTCGGGCGCGACGCGGCGGAGTCGTACGAGATCTGGCAGCGCGTCGAGAAGACCGGCGTCGTCGCGCTCTGCGCGTTCAACTACCGCTTCGTCCCCGCGAACCGGCTCGCACGGATGCTGATCGAGTCCGGCCAGCTGGGCGAGATCCACCACTTCCGCGGCCGCTACCTGCAGGAGTGGGGAACGACCGACGCTGGCGTCTGGCGCTTCGACAAGTCGCTCGCCGGCTCCGGCGCGCTCGGCGACCTCGGCGCGCACGTGATCGACCTCGCGCGCTACCTCCTCGGCGACGAGATCGCGACCGTCAGCGGCGTCACGGCGACGTTCAAGCCGGGCCGCGAGGTCGACGACGCGTTCGAGGCGGCGGTGCAGTTCGAGGGCGGCACCGTCGGGACGATCGAGGCGAGCCGCTTCGCGCCGGGCCGCAAGAACTCGTTCCAGTGGGAGATCAACGGCTCGAAGGGCTCGCTCGCCTTCGACATGGAGCGGATGAACGAGCTCTACATCTCCGAGGGCACGAGCGGCTTCCGGACGAAGCTCGTCAGCGAGGCCGACGACCCGTTCTGGTCGTGGTGGTGGCCCCACGGCCACATCATCGGCTGGGGCGACACCTTCGTCCACGAGCTGACGCACGTCCTCGCGGCGATCGCCGGCCAGGACACGATCGCCCCGCACGGGGCGACGTTCGAGGACGGCTACCGCGCCGCCGAGGTCTGCGACGCGATCGTCCGCTCGTCCGAGAACGGCCGCCGCGAGCGCGTGGAGTACCGGGGCTGAGAGGCCTCGCCAACCAGGATCTCGTCGACTCGCCGCGCCGCGCGGGCGCCCGCGCGCACCTGCGCGCGATGGGGCTCACGGAGGCCGACTGGTCGAAGCCGCTGATCGGCATCGCCACGACCTGGACCGGGACGATGCCCTGCAACATGGGCCAGCGCGACCTCGCGCAGCACGTCGCCGCCGGGATCCGGGCCGCCGGCGGCACGCCGCTCGAGTTCAACACGATCGCGATCTCGGACAACCTCACGATGGGGACGCCGGGGATGCGCGCGTCGCTCGTCTCCCGCGAGGTGATCGCCGACTCGATCGAGCTCGTCGGCCGCAGCCAGCGCTTCGACGGGCTCGTCTGCCTCGTCGGCTGCGACAAGACCGTCCCGGGCGCGGTGATGGCGGCGATCCGGCTCGACCTGCCGACGGTCGTCCTCTACTCGGGCGCGATGGCGCCGGGGCGCTACCACGGGCGCCAGGTGACGATCCAGGACGTCTGGGAGGCTGTCGGGGCGCACGAGGCCGGGCGGATCGGCGACGAGGAACTTGCCGCGCTGGAGCGAGACGCCTGCCCCGGGATCGGCGCCTGCACCGGCCACTTCACGGCGAACACGATGGCCACCGCCGTCGACTTCCTCGGCCTCGGCCCGATCGGGCTCGGCTCCGTGACGGCAACCGACCCGGAGAAGCCCGCCGCCGCCGAGGCCGCGGGACGGCTTGCGGTCGACGTGGTCGCGCGCGACCTGCGGCCGTCGGCGCTCGTCACCGAGGCGGCGCTCGCGAACGCGGTCACCGGCGTGGCGGGGACGGGCGGCTCGACGAACGGCGTCCTCCACCTGCTGGCCATCGCGGAGGAGGCGGGCGTGCCGCTGACGCTCGACACGATCGACGCCATCGCCAGGCGCACGCCTGTCGTCGCGAGCCTCACGCCCGGCGGGAAGTACGTCGCGGGCGACCTCCACTGCGCCGGCGGGACCGCCGCCGTGATGAAGCAGCTCCTGCCGTGGCTCGACGGCGACGCGCTCACCGTCGACGGCCGCACGCTCGCCGAGCACGCCGCCGCCGCGCCCGACCCCGACGGCGAGGTGCTCGCGCCGCACGACGCGCCCTTCAAGCCCGGCGGCGCGCTGCGCGTCCTCCGCGGCAACCTCGCGCCCGAGGGCGCGGTCGTGAAGCTCGCCGGCCACGAGCCGCACGTGCTCTCCGGCCCGGCTCGCGTCTTCGACTCCGAGGCGGACTGCAAGGCCGGCGTCTATGACGGACTCGTCCAGCCGGGCGAGATCGTCGTCGTCCGCTACGAGGGCCCGTCCGGCGCGCCCGGGATGCCGGAGATGCTCGGGATCACGTCCGCGATCGTCGGCGCCGGGCTCGGCGAGTCGGTCGCGCTCGTCACCGACGGCCGCTTCAGCGGCGCGACGCGCGGCCTGATGGTCGGCCACGTCGCGCCCGAGGCCGCGCGCGGCGGGCCGCTTGCGATCGTCGAGGACGGGGACACGATCACGATCGACACCGAAGCGCGTACGCTCCAGCTCGACCTCTCGGCCGAGCTGATCGCCGCCCGCCTCGCTGGCTGGACGCCGCCCGAGCCGCGCGCGACCTCCGGCGTGCTCGCGAAGTACGCGCGCTCCGTCTCCTCGGCAGCCACGGGAGCCGTGACGCGATGAGGCTCGAGGGCAAGGTCGCGCTGATCACCGGCGGCAGCCGCGGCATCGGTCGCGCGCTCGCGCTCGGCTTCGCGGCCGAGGGCGCGCTCGTCCACGTGAACCACTTCGACGACGCGAGCGACGTCGTCGCGCAGCTCGGCGGCGAGTCGCTCGACCTCCGCTACGACGTCGGCGACCGCGCGCAGGTCGCGGAGATGTTCTCCCGCCTCGACCGGCTCGACGTCCTCGTCAACTGCGCCGGCATCACCGGCTGGACGCCCTTCGCCGACACGACGGCCGACGCGTTCGACGCCGTGATCGCGACGAACCTGAAGGGCACGTACTTCTGCTCGCAGGAGGCGGCGCGCCTGATGGACGCCGGCGGCGCGGTCGTCAACGTCTCGAGCGTCGTCGGCTCGCGCGCGATCCCGAACCTCCCCGTCTACGGCGCGAGCAAGGCCGGGATCGAGGCGCTGACGAAGCACCTCGCCGCCGAGCTCGCACCGCGCGGGATCCGTGTCAACGCCTTCGCGCCCGGCTCGATCGACACCGAGCGCAACCTCGCCGACGACCCCGAGTACGCGAGCCGCTGGGCGCCGCACATCCCGCTCGGCCGCATCGGCGAGCCGGAGGAGATGGTCGGCCCTGCCGTCTTCCTCGCCTCCGCCGAGTCGTCCTACGTCACCGGCCAGTGCTTCTTCGTCGACGGCGGCTGGACGCTCGTCAGCCCGTTCCCGGCCGGGTACGTGGACGCGGCGAGCGATCGGAACATCGGTTAGCGTCCCTCCCGCGTCACCGACCGAGGAGGAACCGATGCGTCTGAGGATTCCGTACGAGTCCCTCGACCCGCTGACGATCGGCGCAGCGGACGACGAGAGCAAGGTCTACCGCGAGGAGCTCGAGCTGGAGATCCCCGACGCGAACCTCCTCGCCGCGATCTATCCCGAGGAGTCGGAGCCCGTCGCGAACGCGACCGAGGAGACGCGCCGAGCGCTGCGCGAGCCGGTCGACGGGCCTGCCTTCGCCGACCTGATCGCGGGCGGCAAGAGCGTCGCGATCGTGATCGACAACCAGTTCCGGCCGACCCCGGCTTCGAAGCTCCTCCCGGCGGTCTTCGACCTGCTCGAGGAGGCCGGCGTCACGAACGCGTGCGTGATCACCGGCAACGGCAAGGTCTTCCCGCTCAGCGAGTCCGACATCGAGCAGAAGGTCGGCCGTGAGAACCTCGACCGCATGGAGCGCCTCGGCATCCCGCTGCTCCAGAACGAGCCGCGGAACGCCGACGCGTACACGTACCTCGGCGTCACCTCGCGCGGCACGCCGGTCTGGGTGCACTCGACGGTCGTCGAGAAGGACGTGATCCTCGCGATCGGCCAGGCCCAGGCGAACCACTGGGGCTACGGCGGCGGCGGCAAGCTGATCATGCCGGGCGTCTGCGCGGACGAGACGATCGAGTCGAACCACGCGAACTTCACGATGTCGCCGCAGACGCACTACGGCGCGCTCGCCGGGCCGATGCGCTCGGACATCGACGAGATCGCGACCATGGCCGGCCTCGACTACACGCTGAACGTCCTCCTCGACACGCGCGGCCGCGTGCTGGAGATCGTCGGCGGCGCGCACCCGAAGGCGCACCGCGCCGCGATCGAGCGGTTCAACGCGATCTACGCGTTCGAGAACCCCGTCGCGGAGAAGGGGCACGCGGACATCGTCGTCTGCGGCGTCTTCGCTCCGACCGACCACCTCTTCTTCCACACCGGTTGGGGCTGCATGTCGTCCGACTTCGTCCTCAAGGACGGCGGCACGATCATCTACTGCTCGCCCTCGCCGGGAGTCCACACGGAGGTCGGCGACTTCCCGGGCCTGGCCCTGATGGACCTGATGAAGCCGTACATGCCGCCGACGCTGGAGAACTACCAGCAGGTGCTCCGGGACATGCACGCGCGGCAGATCCAGATGTGGGCCGGGTGCATCTGGGTGCCGATCTACGAGGTGATGACGCGCAAGCACCTGACGCTCGTCACGCTCGAGGAGAACCTCGAGATGGCGGCGGACATCGGCATCGACGCGACGACGTCGCTCGACGAGGCGTTCGCCGCCGCGATGGAGCGGCACGGGCCGGACGCGAAGGTGATCGTCCTCCCGTACGCCCGCTACCAGCTGCCGCGCAACGCGATCCGCCTCGACGCGGAGCCGTTCCGCTTCCCGCAGGAGGCCCACGTCTAGCGAGCCGGTCAAGGGGTCGACGACGATCGTCGAGCTGCTGAAGCGCTTCCCGGACGGGCGCGCGGCGCGGCTCATGTCCGAGCTCGCCTGGCCGTGCGCCCATTGCGGCGGCGCGTTCCACGAGCCGCTGACGCTCGCGGCGAAGCGGCACCGCTGCGACCCACGGGCGGCGCTGGAGGCGTTCCGGGCGCTGGAGGACGGTGGGTACCCGTCCGCGGAGCAGGTCGCCGCCGCCGCGGAGCGGCACGCGGCCTAGGAGACGGCGAGCCGGCGCGCGAAGAGCGAGCGGTTCAGCGAGCCCGAGCGGAACGGCGTCTCGGAGAGCTCGGCCCGCACGTAGCCGGCCGCGCGGACGGCGGCGAGCAGCGGCTCCGGGTCGGCGAGCGCGCGCGGCAGCTCCTCGCCGTCGAGCTCGATCCTCCCGAGGTCGCCGTGGTGGCGGACACGGAGGATGCGGTAGCCGAGCGCCTTCAGTCCGCGCTCGGCGGCGTCGACCTGCGCGAGCGCGGCCGGCGTCACCTCCGTCCCGTACGGCAGCCGCGAGGCGAGGCACGGCGAAGCCGGCTTCTCCGCGCTCGGGACGCCCAGGGCGCGGGCCAGCTCGCGCACCTCGTCCTTGCCGACGCCGAGCTCGAGGAGCGGGTGGCGGACGCCGTGCTCCTCCGCGGCCTTGAGGCCCGGCCGCCAGTCGCCCGCGTCGTCGGCGTTCGCGCCGGACAGGACGGCCGCGTACCCGTCGCGCTCGGCGATCCCGAGCAGCCGGTCGTAGAGCTCCGTCTTGCAGTGGTAGCAGCGGTATTCGTCGTTGCGCCGGTAGCCCTCGCGCGCGAGCTCGCCGGTCGAGACGACGCGGTGCTCGATCCCGACGGCCGCCGCGACCGCCGCGGCGCCGTCGAGCTCGCCGGTTGCGAGCGCGGGGGACACGGCCGTGACCGCGAGCGCGCGCGGGCCGAGGGCGCGGGCGGCGAGCGCCGCGACGAGCGAGGAATCCACGCCGCCGGAGAACGCGACGATCGCGCTGCCGAGCGGGCGGATCAGGCCCTCGAGCTCCTCGACTCTCCGCATCACCCCTCCTGGGCCGCGGCGAGCGCGGCGGCCCAGACCGACTTTACCGAGGCGCCGGTCGCCCGGGCGACGGCGGCGCAGTCGTCGTGCTCCGGCGCGACGTTCAGCACCTGCCCATTCAGCCGGCCGATCTTCACGCGCACCCTGTGCCCGCTCACCTCGACCTCGCGCTCCTCCCGCTCGAGCTCGTGGCGGTGGTGGCGGGAGACCCGGACGCCGAGCGTGGAGGTCTCCCGGAGCAGCGCCTGCGCGACCGTGGCCTCCGCCTCCGGCGGCGCGAGCGCGGCGAGGACGAGTCCGGGCCGGCCCTTCTTCATCCCGGCCGGCGTCGTCCAGACGTCGAGCGCGCCGGCGGCGAACGCAGCCTCCATCGCGTCGGGGACGAGCTCGGGGAGCAGGTCGTCGAGGTTCGCCTCGAGGACGACGACCTCGCGCGTCGCGGCGGCGCCGTGGCCGAGGAGGACGCGGACGACGTTCGCCCGGGTCGGCCAGTCGCTCGTGCCGGCGCCGTAGCCCACCGCGTCGACGGTCATCGCCGGCAGCCGGCCGAACTCGTCCGCGAGGGTCGAGGCAAGCGCAGCGCCGGTCGGGGTCACGAGCTCGCCCTCGACGTCGACGCCGACGACCGGCGCTCCGACCAGGAGCGCGGCGGTCGCGGGCGCGGGCGAGGGAATCCCGCCGTGCGCGGTGCGGATTGTCCCGTGCCCCTGCGGCAGCGGTGAGCAGACGAGCCGCTCGACGCCGAGCGCGGCGAGGAGCGTCACCGTGCCGACGACGTCGACGAGCGTGTCCACCGCGCCGAGCTCGTGGAAGTGGACGTCCTCGACGGGGACGCCATGGACTCCCGCCTCCGCCTCCGCGAGCCGCTCGAAGACGCGCAGCGCCCGCTCGCGGGCGCCCGAGTCGAGCTCCGCCGCCTCGAGCTGCGCCCGGATCTCGCTCCAGTGCCGGTGGTCGTGCTGCTCCGGGGCGAGCACGTCGAGGTGGAGCGCGCCGATCCCGTGCCGCTCCACGCGCTCGATCCGCAGCTCGACGCCCTCCAGCCGGAGTCGCCCGGGCACCGCGCGCAGCTCGTCCTCCGGCGCGCCCGCATCGAGGAGCGCGGAGAGGAGCATGTCGCCGGCGAGCCCGCCGACGCAGTCGAGGTAGGCGATCAACCGCGGCCCCGCGCGATGCGGGCGGCGATCGTCCCGGCGCCGAGGCCGTCGTCGATCCCGACGACTGCGAGCGCCGCGGCGCACGAGGTGAGCATGGCGTTGAGCGCCGTCCGCCCGCCCTCGGCGACCCCGTACCCGGTCGAGGTCGGGACGCCGATCACCGGCGCCGCTGCGAGCCCGCCGACGACGCTCGCGAGCGCGGCGTCCATCCCCGCGACGACGACGACGCAGTCCGCCCGCTCGAGGTCGGGCAGCGCGTCGACGATCCGGTGCAGTCCGGCGACGCCGACGTCCTCGTGCACGACCGTCTCGACGCCGAGCAGCTCCGCGCGGATCCGCGCTTCGTGCAGCGCCGGGCCGTCCGACGTTCCGGCCGAGATGAACGCGACGAGGCCGCGCTTCTCGGGCAGCGCGCGCTCGACCCAGACGAGCTGCGAGAGCTCGTGCTCCTTCGCGTCGGGAACGGCTGCCCGCACGGCCGCACGCGTCTCCGCATCCGCGCGCGTGACGAGCACGCTGCCCGCGCCGCCGTCGACCATCGCCCGGACGATCCCGACGACCTGCTCCGGCGTCTTCCCCTGCGCGAGCACCGCCTCCGGCGCGCCCTGCCGCAGCTCGCGGTGGAGGTCGACGCGGGCGAAGCCGAGGTCGCGGAACGGCAGGCCGCCGAGCCGGTCGAGCGCCTCCGCGGGCGTGACCTCGCCGCGGCCGACGCGCTCCAGCAGGTCGAGCGTTTCCTCCCGCAGGCCCGGCATGAGGCCGGTTAGGTTACGCGCATGGCGGTCACCGTCGCGCGCCAGGCGTGGGTCGGGCGGTCGCTGCCGCGCATCGAGGACGAGACGCTGCTGCGCGGCAAGGGACGCTTCATCGACGACCTCGAGCCCGTCCCGCACGCGTGGCACGCCGCGATCGTGCGCTCCCAGCTCGCCCACGCGCGGATCCTCTCGGTCGACGTTTCCGCGGCGCTCGACGTGCCGGGCGTCGTCGGGGTCCTCTCCGGCGAGGAGGTCGCTGCGCTCTCGCGGCCCTTCCCGGTCGGCGTCGAGGGCGCGCCCGCGTCCTACGCAGCCGCGATCGAGACGACGCGCTACGTCGGCGAGCCGCTCGCGGTCGTCGTGGCGAAGGACCGCTACATCGCGGAGGACGCGGCCGAGCTCGTGATGGTCGACTACGAGCCGCTCGACCCGGAGATGGACGCGCTCACGGCGCCCGTCGTCTCGGACCGCTCGTTCCGGTACGGCGACCCAGAGGCGGCGTTCGCCGCGGCCGACCTCGTCGTCGAGGGCCGCTACCCGTTCCCGCGCTGGGCCGGGAACCCGCTCGAGTGCTACGGCGTCGTCTGCGACTGGAACGACGGCGAGGGGACGCTGACGGCGTGGACGAACTTCCAGGGACCGTTCACGCTCCACTCCGTCGCCGCCGGCGCCCTCGGCCTCCCGGGCTCTCGGCTGCGCCTGATCACGCCGCCCGACTCCGGCGGCTCCTTCGGCTCGAAGGCAGCCGTCTACGCGTACGTCGTCCTGATCGGGCTCGCGTCGCGGAAGCTCGGGGTTCCCGTGCGCTGGACGGAGGACCGGCTGGAGCACCTCGCCGCCGCCGCGCAGTCGACCGCGCGCGTCACCGACCTCGCCGCCGCCTTCAGCGCCGACGGCGAGCTGCTCGCGCTCCGGTACGACGTCGTCGAGGACGTCGGCGCGTACGTCCGCGCGCCCGAGCCGGCGACGCTCTACCGGATGCACGGCTCGCTCTCCGGCGCCTACCGCGTCCGCAACGTCGCGGCGCGGAACCGCGTCGTGACGACGAACCGGCCGCCCACGAGCCTGACTCGCGGCTTCGGCGGGCCGCAGCTCTACTTCGCGCTCGAGCGGACGATGGAACGCGCCGCCGCAAAGCTCGGCCTCGACCCGGCCGAGTTGCGCCGGCGGAACCTGATCCAGGCGGACGAGTTCCCGTACCGCACCGCCTCCGGCGGCCTCTACGACTCCGGCGACTACGACGCGGTGCTCTCGGAGGCTCTGGAGCTGGCGCGCTGGGGCGAGCGCGTCGCCGAGCGGGACGCCGCCCGCGCCGAGGGGCGGCTCGTCGGCCTCGGGATCGCGTGCGTCGTCGAGCCGTCGATCTCGAACATGGGCTACATCACGCTCGCCCACACGGCGGACGAGCGCGTGGAGCAGCTGCCGAAGTCCGGCAACGCCGAGGGCGCGACGGTCGCGATCAACCCGCTCGGGGGCGTGACGGTGCGCATCTCGACGACGCCGCAGGGCCAGGGCCACCGCACCGTCGCGGCGCAGGTTGCGGCCGACGTGCTCGGGCTGACGCCCGCGGAGATCGAGGTGATCGCGGTCGCGGACACCTCCACGAACGCGTGGACGATCGCCTCCGGGAACTACTCGTCGCGCTTCTCCGGCGTCGGCGCGGGAGCGGTCCACAAGGCCGCGGAGCGGGTCGCGGTGAAGCTCCGCGCGCTAGCGGCCGCGCAGCTCGGCTGCGAGC
>JAFAIV010000236.1 GCA_019236545.1 Actinomycetota bacterium
GAACCCGTCCGCCTCCGCGAGCGACTCGGTCAGGAAGCGGTCGCCGTCGTCGCGACGCGAGAGCTCCACCGCCGCGCCGGCGAGCTCGGGCTTCGCGGGGACGACGTAGAGGTTCGCGAACGCGGTCGGCTTCGCCAGCTCGTGCAGCGGCGCGCCGTCCAGCAGGTCGTACGACGAGGTGCCGTTCGCGCGCATCCCGAGCCCGGAGGTCGCGTTCGCCTGCGGGTCGAGGTCGACGACGAGCGCGCGCTCGCCGGCCTCCGCGAGGCAGGCGGCGAGGTTCACGGCGGTCGTCGTCTTGCCGACGCCGCCCTTCTGGTTCGCGAGCGCGTAGATCCGTCCCACGCGCCCATTCTCGCCACAAGGGCGGACGGGCTACGGACGGAAGAACTGGATGTAGAGCCGCTCCGTCCCCTGCTCATCCTTGAGGATCTTGGTCCTGACCTTGCCACCCCTGGCTTTGGCCTGCGCGTTCGCCGACACTCTGAAGTTGCGAGGATTGGTCTTCACATCCTCGCCGACCGTCAGTTCCCACACGCCGCCGTCCATCCATTCACCCCACGGGTAGTTCGAACGTCCACCAACCGGGAACTCGTCGACCTTCCTTGCCATTTCAGCCCTCCGTTTGCTCGGGTTTGCATCGCAGCTTACAGAGGACGCTTCTTGGCCATACCAACCCGGCGTGGGAACCCCTCCGGAGTTGCCTTCACCTTCGGCAGCACCACCAACCCGTCGTGCTCCTCGGGCTCACCGCCGCCGAGCAGCGCGGACACCCGCGCGAGGTCGGCGAGGTCTGCACTCGGCCCGACCCAGAGGATCGCGGCGCCACCGACCCGGAGGAGCGGGAGGCACCATTCCGCGGCCACCGGCGGGTGCGCGAGCGCCTTGGCCGTGGCGACGCCCCACCCCTCGACGGGCTGCTCCTCCGCTCGGCCCCAGACGACGCACGCGTTCGCCGGCGCCCAGCGCTCGAGGAACTTGCACTTGCGCCGCTCGGCCTCGAGGAGCGTCACCTCCCGCTCCGGCAGCGCCACGGCGAGCGGGATCCCGGGCGAGCCGCCGCCGGAGCCGACGTCCACGATCGGGCCGTCCCAGCGCGAGAGCAGCGGCAGCGCGCGCAGCGCATCGTCGAGCAGCATCGCCCGCGCCTCGCCGAGGTCGCGGATCCCCGTCAGCCCGGGCGTCGCCACGACCGCCGCGAGCCATTCGTCGAGGCTCACCGCCGGACGAGCTCGTGCCAGAGCAGCCCGCCGGTCGCGTCGAAGGCGAGGCGAGCGCGGCCCGACTCGGCGCCGTCGTAGACCGCAGCCCACTCGAAGCCGGCGCCCTCGACGGCGTCCCGCCAGCCGGCGTGGTCCCAGATCGTCATCTCGTGCACCTGCTCGTGAACCTCGCCCGCCCGCGGGCCCGACACCACCGAGATCGTGGAGCGATGGAGCTCGACCCCGCGCTCGCCGTCGCGCGATTCGGGCGACCAGGTGACGACGAGGTGCACCCCGTCGCGCTCCGCCTCCCAGAGCGAGTGCGGCACCTCGCCCTCGGGGACGATCCCGAGCTGGACGAGGTACCTCGCGCCGGGCCGCAGCGCGGCCGCCATCGCGCGCAGGTGCGTGTGGACGCCGTCGCGCGTCAGGTGCATGAGCGTGTTGATCGGGCAGACGGCGCCGTCGAAGACCCGGCCGAGGTCGAACGCGGTCATGTCCGCCTCGACCACCTCCGCGGGCAGCCCGGCGATGCGTACCCGCGCGAGCTCGAGCATCCGCGCCGAGTTGTCGATCCCGGTCACGTGCAGGCCGCGCCGGGCGAGCGCCTCCAGCATCCGCCCCGAGCCGCAACCGGGCTCCAGCACCTCGCGGCAGTCCGGCCCGAGCCGCTCCTCGAGCCACGCCGCCTCGTCGGTGACGTCCCAGTCGAACGCGATGTCGTAGAGGTCCGCGAGGTCGCCGTAGAGGCTCACGCGGGGAGGACCACGACGTAGCGGTTCGGCTCCGTGCCCTCCGAGCTCGTCGCCACGCCCTCGTACTCCTTGAGGCGCAGGTGGACGACCTTCCGCTCGACGGCCGTCATCGGCTCGAGCTCCTCGCGTTCGCCCGTCGTGAGCACGCGCTCGGCGGCGCGAACGGCCATCGACTCGAGCGTGGCGCGGCGCCGCTCGCGGTAGCCCGCGGCGTCCACGACGACCTCCTTGCGCTCGAGCCCGTAGGTGCGATGGGAGACGGCGTTGAGCAGGTACTGAACGGCGTCGATCGTCTGGCCGTGGCGGCCGATCAGGAGCGCGACGTCAGGGCCGGAGACGGTGACGACGATCGCCTCGTCGTCCTCGCGGGCGTCCACCCGCGCGTCCAGCCCGAGCGCGGAGACGATCCGCGCCACCAGCGCGCGCGCGTCGCCGGCGGGCGTGTCGTCCTCGACGGCGGCGGCCTCGGCCGCGTCCTCGGGAACGGCAGCGACGACCCGGGCCGGCTCGTAGCCGACGCCGAGCAGGCCGCGCTCGCCTTCGGAGACGACCTCGAAGCGGACGGCGGACTTGTCGAGCCCCGGGTAGCGCTGCTCGAGCTCGCGCAGCGCGGCCCATTTCGCCTCGCCCACGGTCTCGCCCGTCGCCTCGACGGTGAGCTCGTCGCTCATCTGCGGCCGGCGCGCTTCTTCCGACGCACGCGCCGCGGCGGACCGGTCGTCGCCGCGGGGGCCGGCTTCGGCGCGGTCGGCTCCGCCTTCGCGCCGTTCCCGCTCGAGCCGTCGTCCTTCGGCGGCGTCCGCGAGCTGCGCTTCTCGGCCGTGACGGGAGCTGCCGTCTTCGGGATCAGCCGCTTGGTGATCAGGCCCTGACCGACCGTCCACAGGTTCGTCGTCATCCAGTAGAGGACGAGGCCGGCCGGAAAGCGCGCGATCACGAACACGAAGACGAGCGGCATGACCATGAAGAGGATCCGCTGCGTCCGGTCCGCGGTCGC
>JAFAIV010000278.1 GCA_019236545.1 Actinomycetota bacterium
CGGCGTCGTGGCCGAGGCCGCGCTCGGGGACGTGCGGGCGCCTGTCGCGGGGATCGCGGGCGACCAGCAGGCGTCGCTCTACGGCCACGGCTGCCTCGCGCCGGGCGAGACGAAGGCGACCTTCGGCACGGGCGCGTTCGTCCTCACGGCGACCGGCGGCGACCGCTCGCCCGCGCCGCACGGGCTGATCCGCACGACGGCGGCGGGTGCCTACCCCGCCTATGCGCTCGAGGGCTCGATCTTCGTCGCCGGCGCGGCGGTCCAGTGGCTCCGCGACGGCCTCGGCCTGCTCGCGGACGCGGCGGAGAGCGAGGAGCTCGCCCGCTCGGTCGAGTCGAGCGAGGGCGTGTTCTTCGTCCCGGCGCTGACCGGCCTCGGCTCGCCGCACTGGGCGCCGGACGCGCGCGGCCTGATCTCCGGGATCACCCGCGGCACCCGGCGCGAGCACCTGGTCCGCGCGGCGCTCGAGGCGATGGCGTTCCAGGTTCGCGACGTCCTCGACGCGCTCCCGCGGCAGCCGGCCTCGCTGCGCGTCGACGGCGGCGCGACGGCGAACGGCTTCCTCGTCCAGTTCCTCGCCGACGCGACGCGCGTTCCGGTCGAGGTGGCGGCGGAGCAGGAGACGACCGCCCTCGGCGCCGCCGCGCTCGCGGGAGTCGCGACCGGGCGCTGGCGGGAGGACGAGCTCCCCGGCCTCGTCGGCGCTCGGCTCTGCGCGGAGCCGGAGCGCGACGTCGAGGAGCTCGTCGCCGGCTGGCGCGATGCGGTGGCGCGGGCGCTCTAGCCGCTCTGCTCGGCCTCGACCAGCCGCGGCTCGCGCTCGCGCGCGCGGAGGACGAGGTTGCCGCCGACGAAGAGCACGAGCTCGACGAGCGTGATCGCGACGCGGTTGAGGGCGGTTGCGCCGAGCGCCTGGCCCTCCGTCGAGATCGCGAGCATCAGGCCGTACATCGACGCCTCGCGCGGGCCGAGCCCGGACGGCGCGAAGATGAACAGCACCGCGACGATCGCCCCGACCGCGGAGACCCCGCCGAGGAAGACGATCGAGGCCGGCTCCGGGTGCGCGCCGACCGAGCGCAGCAGCAGCCAGAGGCCGAACCCGCCGAGCACCCACGTCCCTGCGTAGAAGGCGAGGAGCAGCGTGATCGTCCGCTCGCGCAGCGTCGGCAGCTCGCGCGTGTAGCCGAAGCGCCGCAGGAGCCGCGAGGCGAGCGGCCGGAAGACGCGCGGCTGGACGAGCACGGCGATGACGACCCCGAAGACGACCAGCGGCGCGAGAGGCGCGTCGACCCCGTCGACGAACCCGAGGCTGACGACGAAGACGACCACGCCCGCGACCGCCGAGATCCCCGCCTCGAGCAGCATCGACGACGTCACGAGCGCCGCGTCCGTGATCCCCGCTCGCCGCGCCGCGACGACGCGCGCCGCAGGCGTCCACACTCCCCCCGGGATGTACTTCGCCAGCATCGAGACCATCTCCGCGCGCAGCGCCTGGCCGTACGAGATGCGGATGCCCCAGTCGGCGAGGATCCAGATCCAGCCGACGACGAAGACGAGGTAGTAGGCCGCGATCGCGACGCAGGCGAGGCCGAAGAGCGCGAGGTTCGCGTTCCGGAGGTCGTCCCAGGCGGAGTGGAACGAGCCGCGGATCGCCCAGCCGATGCTGGCGATGAAGACCGCGCCGACGACGACCTGGATCGCGCCGATCAGGCGGTGGTGGCGCTCCGCGAAGCGCCTGACATCGGCGAGCCTGCTCACGAAAGTCAGCGTACGTCAGATGCGCAGGACTGCGGCGCCGCGGATCCGGCCGGCGCGCAGCCGCTCGAGGGCCTCGTTCGCCTCCTCGAGCGGGAAGACCTCGACCTCCGTCCGGATCGGCACCTGCGGCGCGAGCGCGAGCAGCTCCTCCCCGTCCCGCCGCGTCAGGTTCGCCACGGACAAGACGGACCGCTCCTCCCAGAGCAGCTCGTACGGGAACGACGGGATGTCGCTCATGTGGATCCCCGCGCAGACGACGGGCCCGCCGCGCGCGAGCGCGCGCAGGGCCGCGGGGACGAGCTCGCCCGCAGGCGCGAAGAGGATCGCCGCGTCGAGCTGCTCGGGCGGCAGCTCGTCCGACCAGCCGGACCACTCGCAGCCGAGGTCAAGCGCGAACGCGCGCGCGTCCTCGTCCCCGTGCCGCACGAAGCCGAACAGCCGCCGCCCCTGGTGGCGCGCGACCTGGGCGACGATGTGGGCGGAGGCGCCGAAGCCGTAGAGGCCGACCCGCTCAGCGTCGCCCGCGAGCCGCAGCGCGCGGTAGCCGATCAGCCCGGCGCAGAGGAGCGGCGCGACGGAGACGTCGTCGAACCCGTCCGGCAGCGGCAGGCAGAAGCGCTCGTCCGCGACGACCCACTCCGCGTAGCCGCCGTCGAGGTCGTAGCCCGTGAACCGCGCCGCCTCGCAGAGGTTCTCGCGGCCGCTCGCGCAGTAGCGGCACGTCCCGTCCGTCCAGCCGAGCCACGGGATGCCGAGGCGGCGGCCGTCGTCGGCGACGCCGACGATCTGGTGGCCGATCACGAGCGGGAGCTTCGGCCGCGCCAGCTCGCCGTCGGTGACGTGGAGGTCGGTCCGGCAGACGCCGCAGGCCGAGACCCGCAGCCGCACTTGGCCCGGCCCCGGCTCGGGCACCGGGATCTCCTCGAGCCGGAGCGGCTCGCGCGGCGCGTGCAGCACCATCGCTCGCACAGCCCGAAGCGTCGCACGTACCCTCGAAGGGATGCGCCGCCTGACCGACTTCGTGCTGGCCCACAAGCGCTGGGTCGTCGCGTTCTGGGTCGCCGTCCTCCTCTTCGGCGTGCCGAACCTGCAGCGCGCGACCCGCGCCTTCTCACAGGAGTTCTCGGTGCCCGGCCGCCAGGGCTACGAGACGAACCGAAAGCTCCTCCACCTCTACGGGATCGACCCGAACACGAGCTCGATCGTCGCCGTCTTCCGCCTGCCCGCGACCGACACGCTCGGCTCGCCGCGCGCGCGGCGCGAGCTCGGGACGGCGCTCCTGAACGCGTCCCGCGCGGTGCCGGGCGTGCAGTACCTCTCCTTCGACACGACCGGCGGCTCGAAGGCGTTCCTCTCCGCCGACCGACGCACGACCTTCGCCGTCTTCTACCCGCGCTTCAAGAAGAACCGCGGCTTCGGCGGGCCCTCCAAGGAGATCGACGCCCTGCGGGCGGCGCTCCAGAAGCACCACCCCGCCGGCTGGACCGTGAACGTCACGGGGATCGACGCGCTCTCCGACTCGGGCGGGGGCGGCAGCGGGCCGGGCGTTCTCGTCGAGGCGCTGCTCGGCGGCCTCGGCGCGCTGATCGTGCTCGCGTTCGTCTTCGCGTCGTTCATCGCGCTCGTCCCGCTGGTGATGGCGGTGTTCGCGATCGTCGCGACGTTCATGCTCATGTGGGCGCTGACCCTCGTTGCGAGCGTTTCCTTCATCGTCCAGTTCCTCGTCGCGCTGATCGGCCTCGGCGTCTGCATCGACTACGCGCTCCTGCTCGTCGTGCGCTGGCGCGAGGAGCACGCGAACGGGCACGCGGGCGAGCAGGCGGTCAGGCGCGCGATGGACACGGCCGGCAGGGCCATCGTCTTCTCCGGGACGACGGTCGGGATCGGCCTGCTCTCGCTCGTCGTCCTGCCGGTGCCGTTCCTGCGCTCGATCGGCTACGCCGGGATGCTGATCCCGATCGTCAGCGTGCTCGTCGCCACGACGCTGCTGCCGGTGATCCTCGCCACGATCGGCGAGCGGCTCGACTGGCCGCGGATCCGGACGGAGCGCGACGCGCCGCGGTTCTGGGTCTGGTGGTCGCGCTGGATCGTCCGCTGGCGCTGGATCGCGGCCGGAGTCGCGCTCGCCATCCTGATCGCGCTCGCCATCCCGGCGCTGCGGATCCAGATCGGCAACGCCTCGCCCGACTCGCTCGCGAAGACCGGCGACGCGCGTGCGGGACTCGTCGCGCTCGAGCAGTCCGGGATCGGCGCCGGCGCGCTGACCGAGTACGTCGCCGTCGCCCCGGTCTACGACGCGTACGACGTCGCGACGAAGCTCGCGCGCGTGAGCGGCGTGCGCGGCGCGGCCGTCGCGCCGTGGCGCTCGCTCTCGAGCCCCGACGTCGTCGTCGCGGCGTTCCCGGATCAGGAGGCGAACGGCGGCTTCGGCCGGTCGCTCTACAACCGGCTGAAGGAGGCGGTCGCGCCGCTGAAGGGCGTCGGCATCGGCGGCCAGGTCGCCGGCGCCGCCGACTTCGTCTCCGCCGTCTACTCGAACTTCCCGCTGATGATCGCCCTGATCGCCGTCCTGACGCTGCTGCTGCTCGCGCGCGCGTTCCGCTCGATCCTGCTGCCGCTGAAGGCGATCGTCCTCAACCTGCTCTCGGTCGCGGCCGCCTGGGGCGTGCTCGTGCTCGTCTGGCAGGAGGGCCACGGCTCGTCGCTGATCTGGGGCATCAAGCCGACGCACGCGATCACGGCGTTCATCCCGCTGATGGTCTTCGCGTTCCTGTTCGGCCTCTCGATGGACTACGAGGTCTTCATCCTGTCGCGCGTCCGGGAGGAGTACGACGCGACCGGCTCGACGGACGAAGCGGTGGTGGTCGGGCTGTCGCGGACGGGGCGGCTGGTGACGAGCGCCGCGCTGATCCTCTTCCTCGCCTTCGCGGCGCTCGGCTCGGGGCCGGAGGTCGTGATCAAGATCTTCGCGACCGGCCTCGCGGCGGGGATCATCCTCGACGCGACCGTCGTCCGCGCGCTGCTCGTGCCGGCGCTCGTCTCGCTGTTCGGGAAGTGGAACTGGTGGCTGCCACGCTTCGCCCGGCCTGAGCTAGGCTCGGCGCGTGGAGCCGACGATTCCGTATAGCTGGTACGTCAGCCCCGAGATCCTGAGGCGCGAGCAGGAGCGGATCTTCCGCTCCGCGTGGCAGTACGTCGGCCACACCGGCCAGCTCCCGGAGGGCGGCTACTTCGCAGCGCACGCCGGCCGCACGCCGATCGTCGTCACCCGCGCGCGGGACGGCGAGATCCGCGCCTTCCTCAACCTCTGCCGCCACCGCGGCTTCCCCGTCGCGCGCGGCGAGGGCCGACGGGAGACGCTGCAGTGCCCGTACCACGCGTGGACGTACGGCCTCGACGGCTGCCTCCGCGCCGCGCCGCGCTCGGACGAGGAGACGGCGTTCCCGCAGGACGAGCTCGGCCTGCACCCGGTCGCCGCCGGCACCTGGGGGCCGTTCGTCTTCGTCAACGCCGGCCCTGACCCGGAGCCGCTCGCCGACGCGCTCGGCTCGATGCCGGCCCAGGTCGCGGAGCTCGGCCTCGACGTCGACGCCCTCGTCCACCACACGCGCTGGGAGACGGAGCTCGCCGCGAACTGGAAGATCGTCTGCGAGAACTTCCTCGAGTGCTACCACTGCCAGGTCGCGCACCCCGGGTTCGCCGAGGTGATCGACGTCAGCGCGGAGGCGTACGCGCTCGACGCGAGCGGCCGCCTCTCCAGCCAGTACGGCCCGATCCGCGAGAGCGGGCGCGGGAAGATGGAGCTCGACGGGGAGCTGCCGCGCAGCCAGTTCCACTTCCTCTGGCCAAACCTGACGGTGAACATCTTCCCGGGCCACCCGAACGTCTCGATCGGCCCGGTCGTGCCGCGGACGCCGGACACGACGTACCGCTTCCTCGACTACTTCTTCGGCCCGGACGTCGAGCAGAGCTGGATCGACGACCTGATGGCGTTCGACGACCAGGTCGGCCGCGAGGACCGCGGCCTCGTCGAGGGCGTGCACGAAGGTGTTGCCTCGGGCGGACTCGAGCGGGGCGTCCTGATGAGCCGCAGCGAGCAGCTGATCGGCCACTTCGAGGCGCTCACCGCCGCCGCGCTCGCGGACTAGAACGGCGCTTCGGGCCGCGATACAGTCGCCCTTCCCCGTTTTCAACGGCACAGGAGGGTAATTCGTGAAGCGTCTTCTCCCCGCGTTGGCGGTCGCCGCGCTCGTGGCGGTCCCGGCGGCGGGCGCCCAGCGGCAGGCGCCGCCGACCATGCACCCCGGCGCGCTGACGATCGCGCTGAACCCGCCGGCGGTCGGCTTCCAGGTCGGCACCCTGCGCGGCAACGACGTCACCAACCCGTCCGGCTTCGAGGTCGACCTCGGCAAGGACATCGCCGCGAAGCTCGGCATCCCGGCGGCCAAGATCTCCTGGATCAACGTCCCGTTCGAGACGCTGTTCCGGCCGGGCGCGAAGCCGTTCGACTTCGCCTTCGAGGAGGCCACGATCACGGCCGCCCGCCAGAAGGTCGTCGACTTCTCGACCTCGTACTTCGACGCGAACCAGGGCGTCCTGCTCTCCAAGAGCGCGACGGCGCCGCACAGCCTCGCCGACCTCGCGAAGATGTCCCTCTGCGCACAGTCGGCGACGACCGGCCTCGACTACGTGCAGCACAAGCTGCACGCGAAGCAGGTGCACATCTACACGACGACCGCCGCGGCCTTCTCGGCGCTGCAGGTCGGCCGCTGCGACGCGTTCGTCATGGATGTGCCGATCGTCGCCTCGCAGAAGAACACGAAGCCGTCCGCCTACGGCGCGGTCGCCGGGCAGATCGTCACGAACGAGCAGTACGGCGCGGTGCTCTCCAAGGGCTCCAAGCTGACGCCGCTCGTGAACCAGGCGATCCAGGCCCTGACGAAGGACGGGACGATCGCGAAGCTGCAGCAGAAGTGGTTCCACATCGACGTGAAGGCCATCCCCGTCCTGAAGTAGCGGGAGCGCCGTGCACCGAGTCCTCCACGCGTTCGTCGACCCGTTCTACTTCCGGCAGTCGCTGCCGGACATCTGGAGCGGGTTCGTCCTGAACGTCCACATGATGGTGATCGCGGAGGCGCTGGTGCTCGTGCTCGCGCTGCTGATCGCGGTGGTGAGGGGGTTGCCGGGCCGCGGGGCGAGACCGCTCCGCGGCCTGGCGATCGTCTACACGGACTTCTTCCGCGGGACGCCGCTGACGATCGTCGCGTTCGTCTGCATCCTCGGCCTACCCGGCACCGGGATCGGCTTCCTCAAGAACGTCTCCAGCACCGCGCTCGGGATCGTCGCGCTCACGATCGTCTACACGGCGTACGTCACGGAGGTCTACCGCGCCGGGATCGAGTCGGTGCACGGCAGCCAGCGGATGGCCGCGCGCTCCCTGGGCCTCAGCTACGGCCAGGCGCTCCGCTACGTCGTCCTGCCGCAGGCGATCCGGCGCGTGATCCCGCCGCTGCTCAACGACTTCATCGGCCTGCAGAAGGACACGGCGATCATCGGCGCGATCGGCGTCACCGAGGCCGCGGCGCAGGGGACGAACTTCGCCAACGACTACTTCAACTACACCGGCTACTTCGTCGCGGCCGTGTTCTTCGTCTACCTGACGATCCCGCTCGCGCGCTTCACCGACCACATCATCCGCCAGCGCGAGCTGCGCGAGCGCGCCGCCGGCACATGAGCTCGAACGGGAACGGCAGGTTCGTCGCCGTCGAGCGGGTCACGAAGCGCTTCGGCGAGCTCGAGGTGTTGCGCGAGGTGACGCTCGAAGTGCCGGAGCACGACGTCGTCTGCCTGATCGGCGCGTCCGGCTCCGGGAAGTCGACGCTCCTGCGCTGCCTCAACCTCCTCGAGCAGGTCGAAGAAGGCGACATCGTCATCGACGGACAGCCGGTCACGAACGGAAAGGTCGACGTCAACGCGCTGCGGAAGAAGATCGGAATCGTCTTCCAGGCCTACAACCTCTTCCCGCACATGACGGTGCTGCAGAACGTGACGCTCGCCCCACGCAAGGCACGGGGAGCGTCGCGCGACGAGGCCGAGGAGCGGGCGCGGACGCTCCTGCGACGCATCGGCCTCGAAGACAAGGCGGACGAGTACCCCGACAAGCTCTCCGGCGGCCAGCAGCAGCGTGTCGCCATCGTGCGCGCGCTCGCGATGGAGCCGAAGCTCATGCTCCTCGACGAGATCACGAGCGCGCTCGATCCGCAGCTCGTGTCGGAGGTGCTCAATCTCGTCCGCGAGCTCGCCGAGAGCGGGATGACGATGATCCTCGCGACGCACGAGATGGGATTTGCCCGCGAAGTGGCCGACAAGGTCTGCTTCCTCGACGCAGGCGCGATTCTCGAAGAGGGGGATCCGGCGGAGATCTTCACCGCGCCGAAGGAGCCACGGACCCGTGAGTTCCTCGCCCGCGTGCTCGAGTCGGGACGGGCCGCATGAGCCGTTTCTTGTGGACGGATCAGGGTCGTGCGCCGCTCGCGATCGCGGCTTTCCTCGCGATCCCGCTCTTCTTCTGCTCGCTCATGGCTTCGTCCCTCGCGCTCGACAAGCCGCACGTCATCGCGTGGCACGGCTGCAAGAGCGGCACCTGCCGCGTCTGGCTGCCGGCGACGACCGCGAACGTCGCCCTCGTTTGGCTGTGGGCGTGCGTCCCGCCGCT
>JAFAIV010000415.1 GCA_019236545.1 Actinomycetota bacterium
CGGCGCTCTTCGTCCCGCTGCGCGGCGTCTCGATGATCGACGTCGAGGGCCAGCCGTTCCACGATCCCGAGGCGGACGCCGAGCTCCTGGCCGGGCTCCGCGAGACGCTCGACGGCGTCGAGACGCACGAGCTCGACGTGGACGTCAACGACCCGGCGTTCGCCGATGCGATGGCGGACCGGCTGCACGAGATGCTCGAGGAGCCGCGATGACGAGGCAGGAGGCGCTCGCGAAGCTGCGCGCGCAGCTGGAGGCGGGCAAGCCGATCATCGGCGCCGGCGCGGGCACGGGGCTCTCGGCGAAGACGGCCGAGGCGGGCGGCGCCGACCTGATCATCATCTACAACTCCGGCCGCTTCCGGATGGGCGGCCGCGGCTCCCTGAGCGGGATGATGCCGTACGGCGACGCGAACGCGATCGTCGTCGACATGGCGCGCGAGGTGCTGCCGGTCGTGAAGGACACGCCGGTGCTCGCGGGCGTCTGCGGCACCGACCCGTTCCGGCTGATGCCCGTCTTCCTCGACGAGCTGAAGCGGATCGGCTTCAGCGGCGTCCAGAACTTCCCCACCGTCGGCCTGATCGACGGCACGTTCCGGCAGGGCCTCGAGGAGACCGGCATGGGCTACGGCCTCGAGGTCGACATGATCCGGCTCGCGCACGAGCGCGACCTGCTGACCGCGCCCTACGTCTTCGAGCCGGAGCAGGCCGCGGACATGGCGCGCGCAGGCGCGGACGTGCTCGTGCCGCACATGGGCCTCACGACCGGCGGCGCGATCGGCGCCGAGACCGCGAAGACGCTCGACGAGTCCGTCGTCCTGATCCAGGCGATGCACGACGCGGCGAAGGCGGTCAACCCGGAGATCCTCGTCCTCTGCCACGGCGGCCCGATCGCCGAGCCGGACGACGCCGCCTACGTCCTCGCGCGGACGGAGGGCGTCGTCGGCTTCTTCGGCGCGAGCTCGATGGAGAGGCTGCCGACGGAGGTCGCGATGACCGAGAACATGCGCCGCTTCAAGGCGATCCCCCTCGACTGAAGGAGAGACCGATGAGCAGCTTCGTGAAGAACGCGGACATCCGGCAGGAGGACTTCGACTGGGGCCGGATCGGCTGGCGGCTGACGCCGGAGCGCAACGCGCGCACGCTCGTCGTCATGGACGTGACGCTCGAGCCGGGCGAGGGCCACGCGTTCCACCGGCACCCCGGCCAGGAGGAGATGATCATCGTCAAGCAGGGCGAGATCACCCAGTTCCTCGAACAGGAGTCGACGACGCTGCGCGCGCTCGACTCCGTCTTCATCGCGGAGGGCGTGATCCACGCGTCGTACAACGACGGCACGGAGACCGCGCACCTGCAGGTGATCATCGGCCCGTCCCTCGGCGAGGGCACCGGCTACGGGCTCGAGGACGTCAGCGGCGAGGAGCCCTGGGCGAGCCTCCGCTAGCGGCTACCCCAGGCGCTCGTACGCCGGCAGCGTCAGGAACTCCACGAACTCGTCACCGGTCGCGACCTGGTCGAACAGGGCGCGCGCTTCCTCGTAGCCGTCGCCCAGCTTCCCGACCTCCTCGTCGGTCACCCGGCGCACGTCGTCGCGCCCGACCTTCCCGTGGTGGAGCCACTGCCAGACCTGCGAGCGTGAGATCTCGCTCGTCGCGGCGTCCTCCATCAGGTTGAAGATCGCGACCGCGCCGGAGCCGCGCAGCCACGCGGCGAGGTACTGGATCCCGACCGAGACGTCGTTCCGCAGCCCGTCCTCGGTGATCTCGCCCGGCGTCGCCGCGACGTTCAGGAGTGCCGCCGCGTCCGGGACGACGTCCTCGCGCAGCACCTCGAGCTGGTTCGGGCGGTCGCCGAGGACGCGGTCGAAGACCTCCAAGGCCACGGGGACGAGATCCGGGTGCGCCACCCAGGTCCCGTCGTAGCCCTGCGACGCCTCGCGCTCCTTGTCGTCCCGCACCTTCTCGAGCGCGACGCGGTTCACCTCGGGGTCGCGCCGCGACGGGATGAACGCGGCCATGCCGCCGATCGCGTGCGCGCCTCGCCTGTGGCACGTGTGCACGAGCTGCTCGGCGTACGCCCACATGAACGGCGCGCGCATCGTCACGGAGTTGCGGTCGGGGAGGACGAACTCGGGCCGGTGGCCGAGCTTCTTGATCACGCTGAACAGGTAGTCCCAGCGGCCGGCGTTGAGGCCGGTCGCGTGCGGGCCGAGCGCCCAGAGGATCTCGTCCATCTCGAACGCGGCCAGGATCGTCTCGATCAGGACCGTTGCGCGGATCGTCCCGCGCGGGATCCCGATCGTGTCCTGCGCGAGCTCGAAGGCGCGGTTCCAGAGCAGCGCCTCGCGGTGCGACTCGAGCTTCGGGAGGTAGAAGTACGGCCCGCTGCCGATCCCCTTCAGCCGCTCGTGGTTGCGCAGGACGTAGAGGCCGAAGTCGAAGAGCGAGCCTGAGATCGGCTTCCCGTCGACCTCGAAGTGGCGCTCGACCATGTGCCAGCCGCGCGGCCGGACGAGCAGCGTCGCCGGCGTGTCGCCGAGCTCGTAGACCTTCTCGCCCGTGTCGAGCCGGATCGTCCGGTCGATCGCGTCGGAGAGGTTCCGGTGGCCGTCGATCATGTTCTCCCAGGTCGGGGAGTTCGCATCCTCGAAGTCGGCCATGAAGACCTTCGCGCCCGAGTTGAGCGCGTTGATGACCATCTTCCGGTCGGTCGGCCCCGTGATCTCGACCCGCCGGTCGGCGAGGTCGGCAGGCGCCGGTGGGACGCGCCAGTCGCCCTCGCGCACGTGCCGCGTCTCCTCGAGGAAGCCGGGCAGCTCGCCGTCGCGGAGCCGCTGCGCGCGCCGGTGGCGCTCGGCGAGCAGCTCCTCGCGCTCCGCGCCGAGCTCGCGCTGGAGCAGGTGGAGGAACTCGACGGCCTCCGGGGTCAGGACGTCGTCGGTGCGGGTCATCTGCGGGCCTCCTGGAGGAGAGTGGCGGGGGAGACGCCGCGGATCGAGGCGTCGACGAGCTCGATGGGATGGAAGGCGGGGAGCGGCCGGCCGGCGCGGCGGAGCGCGGCGGTGACCTGGACGAGGCAGCCGGGGTTGCCGCTGGCGTACGCGTCCGGCTCGGTCGCGAGGACGTTTCCGGCCTTCCGGTCGCCGAGCTCGAACGCGGCCTGCGGCTTCACGATGTTGTAGATCCCGGCGCTGCCGCAGCAGATCTCCTGCTCCGCCGGCTCGAGCCGGACGAGCTCGGGGATCGCGTCGAGCATCGCGCGCGGCTCGGCGGCGACCCGCTGCGCGTGGCGGAGATGGCACGAGTCCTGGAACGCGACCCGCAGCGGCAGCGGGTGCCGCTCCGCCTTCGGCTCCTGGAGCAGCTCCGAGACGTCGACGACGTTCGCGACGCCGTGGTCCTTCAGGTGCGAGCCGCAGCCGGCGGCGTTCGTGACGACGTAGTCGTAGCTCCCGAGGTCGCGCTCGGTCGCGCGGGCGCGCGCGACGCCCTCCTCCAGCCGCCCCGCGTGCGCGTGCAGCGCGCCGCAGCAC
>JAFAIV010000015.1 GCA_019236545.1 Actinomycetota bacterium
CCCGGGCGACGACGTCGCGTGGATCGACTGGGCCGCCTCGGCGAAGCTCTCGGCCGCCCGCGACGACGACGAGTTCATCGTCCGCGAGCTGTTCGCGGACGAGGCGCCGCGCGTCGTCGTCCTCGCCGACCGCCGCCCGTCGATGGGAATCGCCGCGTCGGAGCTGCGGTCGCTCGACAAGCCGGCGGCGCTGCGCGGGATCATCGACCTGATCGGCGCGAGCGCGCGGCAGGCGCGAAGCCTCACCGGCTACCTCGACCACGCGGAAGGCGAGACGTACTGGCGGCCGCCGCGCAGCGAGCGCTACGCGCCGAAAGGGACGTTCGACGCGAGGCCGTTCCGCGCGCCGGAGGACACCGTTTCGCGCGGGCTCGTCCACCTGGGCGAGCGGAAGCGCGACCTGCCGACGCAGGCGTTCGTCTTCGTCGTCTCCGACTTCCTCGTGCCGCCGGAGGAGCGCGTCTGGGTGCGCGCGCTGGAGCACCGCTGGGAGATCGTCCCGGTCGTCGTCCAGGACCCGCGCTGGGAGCGGACCTTCCCCGACGTCGGCGGGATCACGATCCCGTTTGCCGACCCGGTGACCGGCGGCGTCGCACCCGTCCACCTGACGCGCGCCGAGGCGGAGCGGCTGCGGCAGGAGCACGACGCGCGCTGGGAGAACCGGATGCGGCTGTTCCGCTCCCTCGGGACGGAGCCGGTCGTCGTCCACGCGCACGAGGACCAGGCGCTCCTCGCCGCGTTCCTCCGCTGGGCCGACCTGCGCGTGCTCGCGCGCGGAGCGGTCGCATGAGGCGGCGGCTCGTCCTCGCGGTCGCGCTCCTCGCACTCGCGGCCGCCGCGCCGGCCGCCGCCTTCCTCCCCACCGTCCGCGGCTCGGCGCTCGGCCAGGACAAGCCGCTGAAGGCGTACGCCTCGATCGCGCCGGTCGTCCACCTCTTCGCCGACCCGATCACCGCGCGGGTCGCCGTCGTCGCCGACACGAAGTGGATCGACCCGAAGGCGGTACGCGTCCGCGCGAGCTTCAAGCCGTACGAGTCCACGCAGGGGCCGGAGGTGCTGCAGCTCGGGAGCGGCCGCTTCGTCCAGATCACGTGGACGTGGACGCTCCGCTGCATGACCGCGCGCTGCGTCCCGAAGACGCCGCCGAGCGACGAGGTCCACGTCTTCCGCTTCCCGCCCGCGCACGTCGAGTACGTCGCGCCCGGCCGCCGCTTCTCGCTGACGGCCGCCTTCCCGGCGGTGAAGGCCGTCTCGCAGCTGACACCCGGGATCGTCGCGTACCTGAAGAAGAACAACGTCCTGCACTGGCAGGCGCCGATCACGCCGGTCGCGGCGCCGAGCTATCGCCTCTCCCCCGGGCTCGTCTTCTGGCTCGCGATCCTGCTCGCGGGGGCGGCGGGAGCCGGCGGCCTCTGGCTCACCGGCCGCTGGGCGCTCTCGTTCCGGCGCCCGCCGGAGGCGGTCGCGCACGCGGCGCCCGCGACGACGCTCGAGCGCGCGCTCGCGCTCTTCTTCTGGGCCCGGGAGCACGGGGACGAGACGCTGCAGCGGAAGGCGCTCGAGCGCGTCGCGGACGAGCTCCCGCCGGAGGTGCGCGAGCTCAGCGAGACGGCGCACGCGCTCGCGTGGTCGCCGGACACGCCGGAGGACGACGACGTCCAGGCGCTCTCGGAGGGGGCGCGCAGCCGGCCGGAGGACGAGGCGTGAGAGCGACGACGCTCAAACGGCGCGGCGCGACGCCGTTCGGCGAGCCAGCGAAGCTCGCAGGCGCCGCGCTGCGGACGACGGTGCTGCGGGTCGTCCTCGCGACGGCGCTTGCGGCGACGCTGGCCCTCGCGATCCTGTCCGGGCGCACCGCGGGCAGCGGCCGCGCGGCCGTCCTCCCGTCGGGCGCGCGCACGGGCGTGGTCGTCCTCGACATGTCCGCGAGCATCGCCGGCCCGATCTACGCCCGCGTCGAGACCGTCCTCAAGGGGATCGACCAGGCGAACCAGTCGATCGGGCTCGTCATGTTCTCCGACGTCGCCTACGAGCTGCTCCCGCCCGGCTCGCCCGCGAGCGCGCTGCTCCAGTTCACGCGGTACTTCGCGCCGCAGCGCGTGGTCGACGGCTCGCTCTCGTTCGCGATGAGCCCGTGGGATCAGTTCAGCGGCGGCACGCGCATCTCGGCAGGCCTCCGCGAGGCGGCGCAGGATCTCCATCGCGCTGGCGTGAAGCACGGCGCCATCCTCCTCGTCAGCGACCTCGACGACTCCGCCGTCGACCAGGAGCCCCTCGCGGCCGAGGCGCTCGTCCTGAAGAAGCAGCACATCCCTGTGCGGATCGTGCCGCTCTTCGCTGCGCCCGAGAACCGCGCGATCTTCGCGGCGCTCTTCGGCCAGGACGCGTTCGTCGCGCCGAGCGCGTTCGTGCATCGCGCCGGCGCGCAGGTGCAGCCGGTCGCGGCCGACCTGCCGTGGCGGCTGATCGCGCTCGGCCTGACGCTCGTCGTCCTGCTCGCGCTCAACGAGCGCTTCAACCGCCGGCTCGAGCTGGGAGCGCCGGCGTGAGGCGCGCGCCGCTGCTCGCCGGCGCGCTCGCCTGCTTCGCGCTCGCGGCGCTCCTCGCGCTCCTCGCGGTGGACGCGCGCGGGTGGCAGCGGACGCTGACGCGGGACGACCTGCGCTTCCGCGCGCTCCCGGGCCACGCCGCGCTCTGGCGCTCCCAGTCCGTGCTCCCGTTCGATCCGGCAGCGACGCTGCTCGGAACCGGCGACGCGGTGGGCTACCGGCACGCGCTGCAGTGGTTCTGGTTCAGCAAGATCGGCACGAACCCGGAGACGGAGCTCGAGCTGCCCGTCCTGCGCGCGCAGACGCAGAACCGGCTGCAGGCGATCCTCGACGGTGCGCGCACGTCCCGCGAGCGCTCGGTCGCCGCGAACCTGCTCGGCGTGATCACCGTCACGACACCCGCGGGCGACAAGGAGACGCAGACCCAGACGCTGCTCCGCGCGGCGCAGTACTTCCAGAAGGCGATCCTCCTCGACGCGACCGACTACGCCGCGAAGCTCAACCTCGAGCTCGTGCTGCGGATCCAGCAGCCGGGGAGGTCGAAGTTCGGCAAGGACGCCCGCGGCGGCTACGGCTTCGGCAAGGGCCGCGGAGTCGGCGTCGTCGGCTCCGGCTACTGAGCGTGGGCGTCTCGTTCCTCACACCGCACGCGGGGCTGCTCGCACTCGCCGCGCTCGTCCCGCTCGCCGCGCTGCTCCTCGCCGAGCGGCGTGCCGCCGCGATCCGTCGCGCGTTCGCACTGCGCGGGCCGCGCCGGCGCGCGCTCGTCCCCGTCGTGCTCGCGCTCGTCCTCCTCCCGTCGCTCGTCGCGGTCGCCGCCGCCCAGCCGGTCGTCGTCCGCAACCGCCAGCTGACCCAGCGCACCGACGTCCAGGTGATGTTCGTCCTCGACACGTCGCTCTCGATGGAGGCGCGCACCGGCCGCCGCGGGGCGACCCGCCTCGAGCGGGCGAAGCTGGACGCGCTCCGGATCTTCAGGACGCTCGGCGACGTCCCGGCCGGCGTGGCCTCGATGACCGACCGCACGCTGATCCACCTGCTGCCGACGACCGACCCGACGCTGTTCGCGCGGACGCTCCGGCAGTCGATCGGGATCGACCGGCCGCCGCCGAGCCAGCTCTACAACGGCCGCGCGACCACCGTGCAGGCGCTCGAGACGATCGACGAGGAGAACTTCTTCCCGCCGAGCGTGCGCAAGAAGATCCTCGTCGTCTTCACCGACGGCGAGACGCAGACGAACTCGATCAAGCTGACGATCCGCCAGGAGGAGATCATCCCGCCGCTGCTCGTCCACGTCTGGGCGCCGACGGAGCAGATCTTCGTCCACGGCAGGCCCGACCCCCACTACCAGCCCGACCCGACGAGCTCGGCGAACCTCCAGGCGTTCGCCGGCATCACCGGCGGCAAGGCGTTCGAGGAGAACCAGCTCTCCAACGTCGAGGCCGCGATCCAGGAGCAAGCAGGCCGGCCGACGTCGCACCAGACGATCACCGCCGCGACGCGGATCCCGCTCGCGCCGTGGTTCGTGCTCGGAGGCGTCCTCCCGCTCGGCTTCCTGCTCTACCGGCGGAACCTCTAGGGGGTCTTCGACGCAGTAGCGGCTGTGTCTCAGGGATGCACTCGGCGGCGCGCTGCCGCGTCCTCAGTCGCGCCGATAGCGACAGCTATCGACGCTCCCTGCGTCCTTGCATCGCACTCACCGATCGCACCCCTGCGACGAGCGCCACCACGCCGAAGACCCCTACACGCGTCCCGGCCCTTCGGCGAGCGCCTCGTAGAGCCGCCAGCGCTCGTCGACGTCGTGCTGCTCCTCGACGGCGAGCTCCTGCGCCTCGGCGGGGTTCGTTCGGCCGAGGATGGCGAAGCGGTTCTCCGTCGCGGTGAACTCGGTGACGGGCAGCTTCGGCGAGCGCGAGTCGAGCTGGAACGGACGCTCGAGACGCGGGTCGTAGCGGTAGAGCGGCCAGTAGCCCGTGTCGACGGCCTCCTTCTGGTGGCTCATCCCGTGCGCCATCTCGATCCCGTGCGCGATGCAGTGGCTGTAGGCGATGATCAGCGACGGCCCCTGCCACGCCTCGGCCTCGGCGAACGCCTTCACCGTCTGCGGGTTGTCGGCGCCGAGCGCGACCTGGGCGACGTAGACGTTGCCGTAGGCGGCCGCCATCAGCCCGAGGTCCTTCTTGGCGGTGTGCTTCCCGCCGGCGGCGAACTTGGCGACGGCGCCGCGCGGCGTCGACTTCGACGCCTGGCCGCCCGTGTTCGAGTAGACCTCGGTGTCGAGGACGAGAACGTTGACGTTGCGGCCGGAGGCGAGGACGTGGTCGAGGCCACCGAAACCGATGTCGTACGCCCAGCCGTCGCCGCCGACGATCCAGACGCTCTTCTTCTCGAGCGCGTCGGCAAGCGTCGCGAGGCGCTGCGCGCGCGGGTCGTCGAGGCCGGCGAGCACGTTGCGCAGCTCGACGACGCGCTCGCGCTGCGCGATCACGCCCGCCTCGTCGGACTGGTCGGCCTCCAGGAGCGCCTGCTTCAGCTCGGCCGGGACGCTGCCGTTCAGCTCGGCGAGGAGCCGGCGCGCCTGCGCCTCCTGCTGGTCGAGCGCGAGCCGCATGCCGTAGCCGAACTCGGCGTTGTCCTCGAAGAGCGAGTTCGCCCACGCCGGGCCGCGACCCTCGGCGTTCGTCGTCCACGGCGTCGTCGGGAGGTTGCCGCCGTAGATGGACGAGCAGCCGGTCGCGTTCGCGACGAGCAGGCGGTCGCCGAAGAGCTGCGTCAGGAGCTTGAGGTACGGCGTCTCGCCGCAGCCGGAGCACGCGCCCGAGAACTCGAACAGCGGCTGCAGCATCTGCGAGCCCTTCACGGTCGCGGGCTGCACCTTCGTCCGGTCCAGCTCGGGGAGCGTGAGGAAGAACTCCCAGTTCTCGCGCTCGCGCTCGAGGTGGTCGGGCTTCGGCAGCGAGTCGAGCGACTTGTGCTCCGGGTGCGCCTTGTCCTTCGCCGGGCAGGTCTCGACGCAGATCCGGCAGCCGGTGCAGTCGTCGGGCGAGACCTGGATCGTCATGGCCATCCCGGGGAGGTCCTTAGCGCGCCAGTCCTTCGAGCGGAAGCCGGTGGGCGCGCCGGCGAGCGCGGCGGGTTCGTAGACCTTCATCCGGATCGCGGCGTGCGGGCAGACGAGCGCGCACTTGGCGCAGTCGATGCAGATCGCCTCGTCCCAGATCGGCAGCTCGTCGGCGAGGTCGCGCTTCTCGAAGCGCGCCGTCCCGAGCGGGAAGGTGCCGTCCGCGGGAAGCGCGCTGACCGGGAGCCGGTCGCCCTCGCCGGCGAGGAGGGCCCTGAGCAGGTCGGACTCGCCCGGCTGGACGTGCCCGTTCTCGCTCGCCGGCGAGAGCGTCCCCGGCAACTCGACCTCGTGCAGCGAGTCGAGCGCGAGGTCG
>JAFAIV010000097.1 GCA_019236545.1 Actinomycetota bacterium
CGCGGCGGCTCCTGCTCGACGTGACGTTCGTACCAGAGCGTGAACGCGAGCAGCCCCCAGAGCTGCCGGCTCAGGTCCTCGCGCCCCGCGACGTGGTCGTCGATCAGCCGGGTCACACACTCGGGCCGGAAGAACCCCTGCTCCTCCAGCGTCTGCGCCGAGAGCGTCTCGCGCGCGAACGGCTCAAGTTCGCCGCGCAGCCACGCCGCAGCCGGGATCGAGAAGCCGCGCTTCCGCCCGTGGACGACCTCGCGCGGCAGGAGCGGTTCGACCGCCTTCCGCAGCAGCACCTTCTTCGCCAGGCCGCGCACCTTGTGCCGCGCCGGCAGAGCGAACGCGAGGTTCGTCACCAGCGGGTCGAGGAACGGGACTCGCGCCTCGAGCGAATGCGCCATCGACGCCCGGTCGGTCTTCACGAGCAGGTCGTCGACGAGGTAGACACCGAAGTCGACGTCCTGCAGCCGTGCCAGCTCGTCGGCGCCGGCCGTCTCGTCGTACCGCGCGCGCAGCACGTCGACCGGGTCGAACGTCGTCTCGCGCCCGGTCAGCCCGGCCCGCGCGTCGCGGGAGAAGATCTCCTTCCAGCCGTGATGCCGCTCGAGCGGCGGCAGGTGCGCGGCCCGCACGAACCGCTTCGCCTTGTAGTCGAGGGACGCCTTCCGCGTCGACGCCGGAACCGCCTCGACCAGCGGCCGCGCCAGCCGCGCCAACGGCGCGAGCCGGTCGGCCATCAGGTCGGCCGCGTACGTGTAGTAGCCGCCGAAGAGCTCGTCGCCGCCCTCGCCCGAGAGCGCGACCTTCACATGGCCCGCAGCCAGCTGCGAGACGAGGTACGTCGGCAGGGCCGACGAGTCCGCGAACGGCTCGTCGAACGCGTCCGCGAGGGCGCGTAGGAGCAGCTCCGGGTCGGGACGGACGAGCAGCTCGTGGTGGTTCGTCGCGTACCGCTCCGCCACCAGCCGCGCGTCGTCGCGCTCGTCGAAGCTCCTCTCCTCGAACCCGATCGTGAACGTGTGCACCGGTTCCGGCGTCTCTTGCGCCGCGAGCGCGGCCAGCGCCGCGGAGTCGACGCCGCCCGAGAGCAGCACGCCGACCGGCACGTCCGAGAGCAGGTGCGCCCGCACCGAGTCGCGCAGCCGCGCCCGCAGCTCCTCGACGAGCTCGGCCTCGTCCCGCTCCTCGACAGGCAGCGGCCCGGGTCGCGCGTACCTCTCGACCCGCACCTCGCCGTCCTCCCAGACGAGCAGGTGCCCGGCCGGCAGCTTGCGGATGTCGCGAAAGATCGAGTACGGCGCCGGGATCGAGTTGAACGCGAGAAAGCACTCGAGCGCGTCGAGGTCGATCTCACCGCGCGGCAGCGAACGCAGCTCCGACGCGAACGCCAGCTCGCCGCCGACGTGCCGCCAGAAGAGCGGCTTGATCCCGTAGCGGTCGCGCGCCAGCACGAGCCGCCGCCGCCGCGCGTCCCAGAGCGCCACGGCGAACATCCCGCGCAGCCGCTCCGCGAAGCCGAGGCCGTGCTCCTCGTACAGGTGGACGTGCGTCTCGGTGTCGCAACGCGTGCGGAAGACGTGGCCGGAGCGCTCGAGCTCGCGGCGGAGCTCCGGATGGTTGTAGAGCTCGCCGTTCTGGACGACGACCACCGAGCCGTCCTCGTTCGCGATCGGCTGGTCGCCGCCCTCGAGGTCGATGATCGACAGTCGCCGCGCCCCGAGCGCGACCGGGCCGTCCACGAACTCGCCGAAGCTGTCCGGGCCGCGATGGACGAGCAGGTCGCTCATGGCGGCGAGCCGTGCGGGATCCGGCGGGCCGGCGGTCGACGCGATGCCGCAGATTCCGCACACGCGGGGAGTCTATGGATGCGCCCGGCAGCCGCCCCGGGACGAGCGGGCCGCCGCGGCGAACGCCGGCGCGGCCGGCTTCGCCCGGTCGCCGCGCCAGATGAGGCCCGACTGCCAGCCCGCGAGGCGGGTCTCGTCCACGAGCTCGAAGTTGAAGAACGCGCGCACCGTCGGCTGGCAAGCCGCCAGCAGCAGCGCGTCGCGGAGCCACCGCGCCTGCAGACGCGGCGTCACGGTCACCGCCGTCTCGCTGCCGCCGTAGTGACCGGCGAGCCCGCGTGGGACGCTCGACTGGAAGCCGTCCTCGAGGTACCAGACGTCCCGCGACTTTTGTGCCGTGCCCGCGAATCCGCCCGCGAGCGCGGCGGCGAGCCTCGCGTAGTCACCCTCGCCGATGAAGCCGCTCGCATGCGTGGCGGCCGGCGACTCGGCCGACGTCCTCGGATACGGGTTGTGCCCGAACGCATCGACGATCGGCGCCCGGCGGCCGCTCGCGCGGTACGCCGCCGCCACCGCGCCGAGGAACGCGCCGGGCGAGTGCGCGGACGCCGTCGAGTCGAGCACCGTGACGCTCCGGCGTTGCGCGTGCAGTGTGTCGTAGCAGCGCGCGAGCAGGCGCTCGTACGCGGCCGCGCCGGCGCGCCAGTACGCGCGCGAGTTCGCCTCGTTCCAGACGACGACCGCGCGCGCGTCCGGCACGAGCGCGAGCGCCCGCGCCGCGTACCCGCAGAAGCGCGTCTGCGCCGCCGGCCGCGCCGGAGTGCGCGCGCCGAAGTCGAAGACCGCGAGGACGACCTCCGTCCGCCTAGCCGCCGTCTCCGCCCGCGACAGCTCCACGCGCCGGACGCCGGTCGGGCTCGCCTCGCCGTTCCACGGCACCCACACCCGCACGGCGTCTGCCCCGAGCGCGCGCTCCTGGCGGACGACCGTCAGCGGGAACGCCGTCCACTTGAGCGTGTCGTCGTCGACACCGACGATGAGCGGTGGACGCGGAGGCGACGGCCGCAGGGCGAGCCACAGTCCCACGCCGAGCGCAGCAGCGAGCAGCGCGACGATCAGCCGTCTGGCCGTACGAGCCCCCGCAGCGACTGGCGCACGACCCGCCAGCCGGTCGCGACCACGGTGCGCAGGTAGAGCCGCACGGAGCGGTCGGCGATCCACTCCAGGTCGTGCGCGAGCTTCTCCG
>JAFAIV010000124.1 GCA_019236545.1 Actinomycetota bacterium
GTGGCGGACGATCTCGACGAGCGGCATGACCGCGACCGGGTTGAAGAAGTGGATGCCGACGTCGGCGCCCATCTCCTCGACCGAGAGCGACGACGTGTTCGTCATCAGGAGCGCGTCGGGCGCGACCTTGCGCACCTCGGCGAAGACCTCGCGCTTGACCGACATCTCCTCGAAGACCGCCTCGAGGACGATGTCACAGCCGGCGAACTGCTCCCAGCCCGTGCCGCCGTCCACGAGCGTCGCGAGGAACGGGTCGCGCGCGCCGACGTGCTCGCGGATCGTCTTCAGCGCCTCGTCGACACGCGACTGCTCTAGGTCGCGCAGGACGACGGGCACCTTGAGGCGCTTCACGAAGAGCGTCGCGATCTGCGTCGCCATCAGGCCCGCGCCGACGATGCCGACCTTCTCGACCTTGCGCGGCTTCGTGTCCGGGAGCGCCTTCGGCCGCTTCGAGCCGCGCTCGACGACGGTGAACGCGTAGACGGCGGCCTGCGCCTGCGGGGACGCCATCAGCTCGCCGAGCGCCTTCGCCTCGGCCTCGTAGCCCTCCTCGACAGTCCAGTGCTGCGCGCCCTCGATCAAGTCGAGCGCGAGGTAAGGCGCCCGCGTCGCGCCGTGGACGGCGTCGTCGACGCGGTTCCGCGCCTTGCGCAGAAAGTCCTCCGCGCCTGTCCAGTCCGGACCGGTCCGAGCAAGTGACAGTCTGTTACTTGCGAGCTCGGCGGCGAACGCGAGGGACTCGTCGACGAACTCGACGGGCGCGAGGAGGCGGTCGGCGAGGCCGAGCTCGAAGGCCTCCTGGGCGCCGATCAGCTTGTTCTGGCGGAGCGGATTGCTGACGATCAGCTTCACCGCTGCCTCGGGGCCGATCAGCTTCGGCGCGAGCTGCGTGCCGCCCCAGCCGGGGACGATAGAGAGCGCGACCTCCGGGAAGCCGACGTGGCGGACGTCCGCGGAGATCGTCCGCGCGGAGCAGTGGAGCGCGAGCTCGAGCCCGCCGCCGAGGCAGGCGCCGTTGATCGCGGCGACGGTCGGGAACGGCAGCGCCGCGAATCGTGCGAAGAGCGCGTGGCCGGCGCGCGAGCCTTCGGCCGCTTGCTCGGCGGACTCGATGCGCGCGAACTCGTCCACGTCGGCGCCGACGCAGAAGACGAACGGCTTGCCGGTGAGCACCATCGCCGCCCAGTCGCCGGTCTCCAGCGCGTCGATCACCCCGATCGCCGACTCGAACGCCGAGCGGCCGAGCGTCGTCGGCTTCGTGTGGTCCTCGCCGTTGTCGACGGTGACGAGCGCGATCGGCCCGGTCTCCGACTCGACGCGCTGGAGCTTGAACACCGTCTCGCTCACTGCACGTTCTCCCAGAGGACGGCGCAGCCCATGCCCATGCCGATGCAGAGCGCCGTGAGGCCGTAGCGGCCGCCGCGCTCGCGCAGGCCGTAGGCGAGCTGCGCGACGAGGCGGACACCGGTCGCGGCGAGCGGGTGCCCGAACGCGATCGCGCCGCCGTACGGGTTGAGGCGCGGGTCGTCGGCGGCGACGCCGAGCTCGTCGCACCACGTCAGCACCTGGACGGCGAACGGCTCGTTCAGCTCGAAGAGGTCGACGTCGTCGATGGTCAGACCGGCCTGCTCCAGGACACGCTTCGTCGCAGGGACGGGGCCGATCCCCATCAGGTGCGGCGGGACACCGGCGTACGCGAAGCCGACGAGCCGGAGCTTCGGCGCGACGCCGAGCTCCTCGAGCGCCTCGCCCGAGGCGAGCAGGCCCGCGGTCGCACCGTCGGTCAGGCCGGCGGAGTTGCCGGCCGTGACGCGACCGCCGGGGCGGAAGGCGGGTTTCAGCGCGGCAAGGCCTTCCGGCGACGTCTCCGGGCGCAGGAACTCGTCGCGCTCGGCCACCTTCCAGCCGTCGTCCGTGAAGACCGCCATCGGGACGACCGTCTCCTTCATCACGCCGTTCGCCCACGCCTCGGCCGCCCGCTGCTGCGACTGGACGGCGAACGCGTCCGCGCGCTCCTTCGTGATCGCGGGGAAGCTGTCGTGGAGGTTCTCGGCCGTCTGGCCCATGACCGCGGCGGACTCGTCGATCAGCCGCTCGGTCAGGAAGCGCGGGTTGAACTCGACCTCGGCGCCCATCGCGTGGTGGCCCATGTGCTCGACGCCGCCCGCGACCGCGACATCCACCGCGCCGAGCGCGATCTCGCCCGCGGCGGCGGTGACCGCGGTGAGCGCGCCGGCGCACATCCGGTCGACCGCGAAGCCCGGCACCGACTCCGGGAGCCCTGCGAGGAGGCCGACGTCGCGGCCGAGGGTGAGGCCCTGGTCGCCGACCTGCGCCGTCGCGGCGAAGATCACGTCGCCGATCCGGTCGGGCGGGATGCCCGGATTGCGGCGCAGCAGCTCGCGCACGGCCTTGACCGCCATGTCGTCGGCGCGCGTGCGCCAGAATTGCCCCTTGGGACCGGCCTTCCCGAACGGCGTGCGAACGCCGTCGACGAAGTAGACATCGCGTGCCACGAGGGGCAGGGTAGCGTTGACTGACGAGTCAATCAACTGGATCGAGCGGTTCGAGCAGGCGAAAGACCGCTACGGCGGCGGGAAGGGTCGCGACCTCGACCAGCGCCAGTTGACGCAGCTCGGGAACGCGGCGTGGGCGGCCGGGCTCGCGCTCCTCATGGCCGGTCGCGGCGAGGAGGCTGCCGACTGGCTCCGCACGGCGGCAGGCCGCTACCGCGAGAGCTGGGACGCCGGCGCGCCGCCCGACTCCTGGGGCCGCCCGATCGCCGCGATGAAGGCGCTGCTCGTCGCCGGCGACGACGCGGACGAGGCCGCGCGCTGGGCGCTCGACGCCGGCGCGGCGGGGGCGGAGTCGCCGATCGGCCGCTACGCCGCGACGCTCGCCCTGCTCGTCCTCGGCCGCGACGGCGCGGCGGTGCCGGTGGCGGCGACCCTCCGCGACGGCTTCCCGGAGGACGTCGCCACGGCGCTGGCGGCGATCGCCGTCCACGACGCTTCCGCCTACGCGAACGCGGTCGAGCGCGTCCTCCGCTCGTTCGAGGAGCGGGACGAGTTCCTCGAGGACATGCCCGTCGCCGACACGGCGCTCGTGCTCGACCGGCTCGCGCGCGAGCGCGGCCTCTCCGACGGCCTGCGCGCGTCGCCGCGGCTGCCCTAGAGCGACTTCGCGGCGCCGCGGTCGAGCACGACGTGCGTCGGCCCGAGCTCGGCGCGGACGAGGCTCGCGGGCGTGTCGTGCGACGGCTCGCCCGCGAAGGCGCGCCGCACCGCGTCGGCCTTGTCCTCGCCCGTGACGATGAACAGCACCTCGCGCGAGCGGCGCAGCACGGGCAGCGTCAGCGTGATCCGGTCGACGTACGGCTCCAGGTGCGCCTCGGCGCCGACCGCCCGCCGCTCCGTCTCGTCGAGCGTCGGCTGGTTCGGGTAGAGCGACGCGATGTGGCCGTCCGGGCCTATGCCGAGGAGCATCAGGTCGAATGCCTCCAGGCCTGCGATCTCGCGCTCGTAGGCGTCCGCGCCCGCCTGCGCGCCGAGCTCGCCCTGCATCCGGTGGATCCCGGACGGCAGCGCCGAGAGCCGGTCGAGCAACGCGGCCTTCGCCATGCCGTAGTTCGAGCGGCTGTCGTCCGGAGGTACGCAGCGCTCGTCGCCCCACCAGACCTCGACGCGGTTCCACGCCGGCTCGAGCTCGGCGGCGAGCTCGTAGGCGACGCGCGGGCTCGATCCACCGGTGAGCGCCACGTGGCCGCCCTCGCGTGCCTGCTCGGCGAGCCGGCGCGCGACGACGTGCGCGGCCTCGACCGCGTCGTTCGCAACCGTGATCTCGACGTCAGCCATCGCCACCCGCGAGCTCGCGTGCCCGGTCCATCGCGGCCTGAATCGCGTTGAGGAACGCCGCGCGCACCCCGGCTTGCTCCAGCTCGCGGATCGCGGCGATCGTCGTGCCGCCTGGCGAGGTGACCGCCTCGCGCAGCTCGACCGGGTGCATCCCCTCGTCCCGCAGTTGCTTCGCGGTGCCGAACATCGTCTGGACGACGAGCGTCGTCGAGATCTCGCGCGAGAGGCCGAGCAGGATGCCCGCCTCGATCATCGCCTCGGCGAGCAGGGCGAAGTACGCGGGCCCGGAGCCGGAGACCGCGGTCACCGCGTCGAGCCACGCCTCGGGAACGCGGACGACGCGCCCGAGGTGCGACAGCGCCTCCTCGGCGAGCGCGAGGTGCTCGTCGCCGGCGTGCGTCCCGGCGGCGATCCCGGCCATGCCCTCGTGGACGATCGAGGGCGAGTTCGGCATCGCGCGGACGACCGGTACGGGGCCGGCGATCCGCTCCTCGACGTGGCGGGTCGGGATCGCGGCGGCGACGGAGAGGACGGTCTGCGACGGGTCGAGCAGGCCGCCGATCTCGCCGAGCAGGGCGTCGATGTCCTGCGGCTTCACGGCGACGACGACGAGCTCGGCACCCGCGATCGCCTCGGTGTTCGAGGTGCCGGCGGGGACGCCGTGCTTCGCGCGCAGCTCCTCCGCGCGCTCGGCGCGGCGGCTCGTCACGCGCACGTCGCCGGGCGAGCTCCAGCCGGAGCTGAGCAGGCCCGAGAGCAGGGCCTCGCCGATGCGCCCGCCGCCGAGGATCGCGACCGTCCGTGCCATGGGAAAAGCCTACGCGGCGAGCGGAAGGAGGCCCCGCGAGAAGCCGGTCAACATGTAGACGCTCGCGAGGCCGGCCCACTCGCCGTACGGTGCGAGCAGCTCCGCCGTCTCCCAGCCCTCGACCGGCCGGCCGCGGAGCGCGCGCAGGAGCTTCACGAGGCCGAGGTCGCCGACGAGACCGTGCTCCTTCCGGCCGAGGCCCTCCAGGCAGACGACCCCGGCCGACCACGGGCCGAGGCCGCGTTCGCGCTCGAGCCGGCGGACGACCGCGTCGGTCGGCATGCCGTGCAGCCGCTCCAGCTCGAGCGCGCGGCAGACGCGGACGAGGGCGGCGCCGCGCCGCTCGTGGAGGCCGAGCCGGCGGAGCTCGAATGGCGCGACGGCGCCGAGCGTCGAGGCCGTCGGCGCGACCGAGAGGCCGCTGTCGTCCGGCGGTGAGAGCGCCCGGATCACCTTCCGCTCCAGCAGGCGCGCGGCGCGCGCCTCGATCAGCTGCCCGCAGACCGCGCGGAGGAGGGACTGCGCCACCGTGGCCGTGCGCACGACGCGGAGCCCGCGCAGGTCGCGCGACGCGCGCCCGAGGAACGGGTCGTTCCGGACGAGCCGCAGGAACTCGGAGTGGTCGTCGTCGAGCGCAAGCACCCAGCGGAGGCGCTGCGCGTCCTCCTCGGTCGCCGCCCTGATCGTCACCGCCCCGTCGACCGACTGCGCCGCAGCCGCGAGGCCGTCCCGCATCCGCGCGATGAGGATCCCGTCGCGGAAGCGGCGCGTCGCGTCGCCGGCGAGCCGGGCGGAGAGCGCGAGCGAGTACGGCCCGCGCGGCTTGACGCGGATCTCGACCGTCACGGGGTGGGCGCGTCGCCGGGCACGGCGTTCAAGCCTAGTGCCGCCGCCCGATCGAGCACGTCCAGCGCCGCCTGCTCGCGGCCGGCGTCTCGCAGCATCCGCGCCCAGGCGCGCGCGGCATGCGTCGCCTCCCGCCACTGCCGCCGGTCCTCGAGGAGTCCGACCGCCTCGGAGTAGGCGGCGTCCGCGGCGTCCCGCTCGCCTTCGAGCGCGAGCCCGTCGCCGAGGGCGTAGAGCGCCGAGCCGCGCAACTCCGGGAGCTCGTCCCCCGGGCCGGCGAGCGCCGCGCGGGCGAGGCGGACGGCCTCTGCTCCGTCCCCGCGGAGCCCCGCGACCTGGGCGCGCCGAACGGAGACGAGCGCGACGTCGGCGGAGCGGGCGGAGACGAGCAGCCGCTCCGCGGCGTCGAGGTGCGCCGCCGCGCCGTCGGCGTCCTGGCGCGCGATCAGGAGCGACGCCGCGAGCACGTGCGCGCGCGCGAACGCGAGGGACTCGTCCTCGGCGTCGAGGAGCGCGAGCGCCCGCCGCGCCTCGTCGAGCGCGACGTCCGGACGGCCCTCCGCCTCGGCGAGCCGGCCGAGCGACCGGTGGAGCCGCACCTGGCCGAGGAGCCCGCCGTCCTCGACGCGGCGGAGCGTGCCCTCGACGAGGTCGGCCGCGCGCGCGGAGTCGCCGGCCTCGGTCACGGCGTTCGCGAGCAGGGTCGCGTAGCGCGTCTCCAGCACGGCCGCGCCGCCGAGCTCGCGGACGACCGCGAGGCAGCGCTCGTAGAGCGCCACCGCGAGCTGCGGCCGGCCGGAGGCGATGTACGCCTCGCCGAGCCCCGCGTAGGTCTCCGGACGGCGAAGCGGGTCGAACGGTCGGCCCTCGAGCGACGCCTCGAGGTGGCGCATCATGCGGCCGAGGTCGCCGCGCGCGCGGGCGGCCTGCGCGAGCGCGACCCGCGCGCGAGTGGCGGTCGCCGCGTCCCCGGCCGCGAGGGCGTCGGCGAGCAGGGTCTCGAGCGCCTCGTCGAGGTCGCCGCCCTCGCCGAGCCGCACGGCCAGCTCGAGGTTCGCGAGCCGCAGCTCGCGTCCCTCGGCGGGCGGCAGCTCGGCGCCGGTCTCGAGGTAGTCAGCCGACACGCCGAGCCTCCCGGCGAGCCGGCGCAGCGCCTTGACCGACGGCTGTCGCGCCCCCGCCTCGATCCGCGAGATGTAGGCGTACGACACACCGGGCGAGGCGAGCTCTCGCTGAGAGAGGCCCCGCTCGAGCCGAAGCCGCTTCAGTCGCCCGCCGATCGTCTCCTGTTCGTGCGCCGCAGGCGGCTTGGAGGCCATGGCTGCCGGATTGTCCCATCAGGCGACAGCGGATGCCACCCGCGCCGCGGCTGTACGCTCGGCCGGTGACGGTCGTCGAGCTCGCGGTCTACGCGCTCCTGCTCGCGGTCGCGGCCGTCGCCGTCTGGCGGCGGCCGATCGTGGCGCTCTACCTCTTCGTCGTCGGCCTTGCGCTGCACAACGCCGTCATGGCGGCGCTCTACGCGGCCGGCATCCACGGCTCGACGCTGACCGCGATCGCGGCGTGGAAGGAGATCCTGCTGCTCGTCGCGCTCGCACGTGTCGCGCGGGACGCGCTGCGGGAGGGCGCGCTGCCGTTTCGCTGGGGAGTCACGGACTGGCTCGCGGTCGCGTTCGCAGCCCTCGTCGTGGTCTACGCCCTGATCCCGCAGTCGGCGCTCGGCGGGCTCGCCGACCACCACGCGGTCGCGCTCGCCGCGAAGCACGACC
>JAFAIV010000251.1 GCA_019236545.1 Actinomycetota bacterium
GTCGGTCTCGCCGACGCGGAGCACGTCCCCGGGCGAGAGCTTCCGCGCGCCCTCGAGCCGCGCGCCGTTGACGTAGGTGCCGTTCGTCGAGCCGAGGTCCTGCACCCAGACGCCGTCGCCGCGGCTCTCGACGCGCGCGTGGCGCGCGGACGCGAACTCGTCTCCCTCGAGCGAGACGTCGTTCGAGCCGCCGCGGCCGATCGTCACCGGCACCGAGTCGACCTCGATCTCGGTGCCGCTCTCGAAGACGGGGCTGCGCTGGACGACGAGGCGCGCACTCCGGCGGAGCGGCGGCGCGGCCGAGCCGAGGCCGACGCTCGCGGCCGCGGCCGGGCTGAGGATCATCGAGTCCTGGTGCGGCACCTTCTGCTCCTTGCCCGCCGTCCGCAGGATCCGCCAGATGAAGAGGTAGAGCAGGACGAGGAACGCGATCTTCAGCGCGAGCAGGACGGCCGCGACGTTCGTGGATGCGAGCACGGTCATTCGCGTTCCGTCGTGAAGGTCAACGTCGTCTCGCCGACGGTGAAGGTCGACCCGTCCTCGAGCTGGGCGCGCTGGATGCGGCGCCCGCCCATCTCCGTCCCGTTCGTCGAGCCGAGGTCGACGAGCCAGTACGACGAGCCCTCCTGCACGACCTCCGCGTGGCGGCGCGAGACGTTCGCGTCCTCGATCTGGATGTCCGCCTCGCGCGAGCGGCCGAGCACGGAGCGGCGCGAGTCCAGGACGCGGCGCTCGCCGTCCCACGTGAGCACCGCGACCCGCTTCTCGACGCCGAGCTCCTCGAGCGACGCGGCCTGCGTCGGCTGCGTCGGGGGCTTGTAGATCATCGTCATCCCCGGCTCGAGCTGCTCCTCCGGGGCGCCGTCGTCGATCGGCGCGGCGGCGTGCCGCGGCTGCGCCATCCGCGTGGCGATGCCGAACTCGCCGACGCCGAGGTCGTCGTCGGTCTCGAAGAGGACGCGCGGCGGCGTCAGGAGCGCGTACCCCTCGCGCTGCGCGTGCTCCCCGAGGTACTCCTCGAGCTCGGAGACGAGCGAGTCCTCGTAGCCCTCGAACTGCGCGCGGTCGCCCTCGGAGAGGTAGATCGTGTACTCGTTCGGGACGTACGTGCGCGAGACGGAGACCGTGCGGTGGTCGTCCATCTCCTTCGCAAGCTTCCGTGCCAGCTCGACGGGCTGGACATTCGTGCGGAATGCGCGGCCGAAGACTCCTTCGAAGAGTCGTTCGAGCCTGTTCTCGATCGCCCTCAGCACCATCGACGTGCCGGTGAGGGTACCCCTGCGCTCAGGTTCGTGAACCGGACCAGGCAACAGCGCCCGCGGTCACCCATGCGGCGATGACGAGGGGGAGGGCCGCGGCCCCCGGAACCGTCGGGACGGTGAGCACGAGCATGGCCGCGCCGAGGCCCGCGGCGCCCCAGCGGCCGAGGGCGCGGGCGTAGGGGAGGGCGACCGCGACGAGCGCGAAGGCGACGGCCTCGACGACGAGCGCGTGGTGAGCGGTGGCGGCGCGGGCGAGCGAGCCGGCGACGTCGAGCGGGTCGCGCGCGTTCGCGATCCCGAGCCCGAGCGGGGCGTGGCCGCCGACGATCGGCAGCGTCGTGTGCCGGACGCCCGCGACGAGCGCGGCGACGAGCACCGCGACGGCCGCCTGCGCGGCGCGCCGGGCCGGCGCGCGGACAAGCCAGGTCGACAGCGGAACGAGTCCCACCGCGGCCGCGGGCGCGAGCAGCGGGCCGAGGGCGAAGAGCAGCGCCGTGCGCGGCTCCGTCCACGAGAGGACGAGCCACGCCAGCGCGAGCGCGCCGTAGAGGATCGCGAGCCCGAGCGAGACGTTCCCGAGCGGAAGGACCGGGACGGCCAGCGCGAACGCGAGCCCGACCCGCGGGCGCAGGGCCGCCAGCGTGCCCGAGACGAGCGCGAGCCCGAGCGCCCACCCGTGCGGGTAGAACGGCAGCTCGGCCGCGGTCCAGCCGGCGAAGGCCGCCGCGAGCGCGGCCGCGCCCGCGCGCGACGCCTGCTCGGCCCACGGGACGTCGACCTTCACGCTCACGCTGCGCTTCTCCTTCCGGCGGCGCGTCGCCGCGCCGCGCAGCGCCTCGGCGAGCTCGCGCGCCTTCGGCCGTTTCGCCGGGTCGAGCGAGAGCGCGCGGTCGACGAGCTGGAGGAGCGGCTTCGGCAGGTCGGGCCGGAGCTCCACGAGCGGTGGCGCGCCCTCCGCGATCGCGCGGGCCGTGTCGAGCATCGAGCCCTGCCAGAACGGGTGCCGCCCCGCGAGCGCCTCCCAGAGCATCACGCCGACCGCCCAGACGTCCGCTGCCTCGGTCGCGCCGTCGCCCGCGAGCCGCTCGGGCGAGATGTACGCGAGCGTCCCCGGGACGTCGCCGGCCTCGGTCAGCGTCTCCGCCTCGGCCATGCGCGCGAGGCCGAAGTCGAGCAGCCGGGCCGAGATCCTGTCGCCCTCGGCGAGGAGGACGTTCGACGGCTTGACGTCGCGGTGGAGGATCCCTGCGCCGTGCGCGTGCGCGAGGGCCTCGCACACCTGCGCGCTCGCCTCGATCGCGGCCGCGTCGGTCAGCTCGCCGGCGCGGATCGCCTCGCGGAAGGTGCGGCCGGGGACGTACTCGTGCGCGATGTAGACGTGCCGCGCGTCGCGCTGGAACGCGTAGGCGCGCAGGACGCCGGGGTGGCGGAGCCGCGCCGCGGCCGCCGCCTCGCGCTCGGCGCGCTGCGCCGCCTTCCCCTCGCGGGCGATGATCTTGAGGGCGACGTCGAGTCCGGTCTCCTCGTCCCGCGCCAGCCAGACCGAGCCGGAGCCGCCCGCTCCGAGCGGCTTCAGGGGCCGGTAGCGGCCGAGGACGAGCGCGTTGCCGGAGAGCGCGAGCGCGAGGTCTGCCACGGAGCGATGTTGGCCGCAGCGTCGGATAGTCCTCCGGGGCCGGGAGTAAGGTTGCGCGGACGTGTCGAGCTACGACGACGACCTCGACTTCGACTTCTTCGAGGACCCGCAGCCCGAGGCGCCGCAGCGGCAGCGGCGCGTCCGCCGGGGACCGCGCGAGCCGAGGCGCCCGACCCGCCCGCCGACCGGCGCCGTCGCGCTCGCGCGCCTCGTCGGGCTCGTCGCGCTGGGGATCGCGGTCGTCGTCGGCTTCGTCTTCTGGGTCGGCGCCTGCCAGGGCCAGAGCAAGCACGACGAGTACGCGTCCTACCTCGGCGACGTACGCGTGATCGCGCAGGGCTCGGCCCGCGTCGGGACGGAGCTCTCGTCGAAGCTGCAGTCGCCGGGCCTGAAGCTCGCCGACCTCGAGACGAGCCTCGAGCAGTGGTCGCAGCAGGAGCAGCAGGCGTACGACCAGGCGCAGCAGCTCCGCGCGCCCGGCCCGCTCCAGGCCGACCACCAGCAGGTCCTCGACACCCTGCAGCTGCGCGCGCTCGGCCTCGCCGGGATCGCCGCCGCGCTGACCCAGACGAGCAACAAGGACTCGGCCACCGCCGCGACCGCCCTCGCCGCACAGGCGCAGCTCCTGACCGCGAGCGACATCGTCTGGGCAGAGCTCTACAAGCTCCCGGTGACCGACACGCTGAAGCAGCTCGGGATCACGGGCGTCGTCGTGCCCGCGTCGCAGTTCGTGACGAACCCCGACATCATCAGCGCGCGCTCGTTCCAGATCGTCTACCAGCGGCTCAAGCCCGCCTCGACGGGCGGCACGCCGAGCGGCCTGCACGGCACGACGCTGCTCTCGACCGCCGCGGTCGCCGGCACGAAGACGGCGACCCTCTCGCCCACGAACCCGACGACGATCTACGACTCGGCCGACCTCCAGCTCCGGGCGACGATCCAGGACTCCGGCAACTTCCCCGAGGGGCCGGTCCCGGTGACGCTGACCGTCTCGGTCGGCACCACGAAGGTACTGACGAAGACGGCGAACATCACGACGATCGCGCCGGGCCAGCAGGCGTCGGCCAGCTTCGGGAACCTGCAGCTGCCGCCGACGGCGTTCGGCCACCAGGCGTCGGTGACGATCGACGTCGGCAAGGTCGCGGGCGAGCAGAACGTCACCAACAACACGGCGACCTACCCGGTCTTCTTCAGCCTTTCGCAGGGCTGAGTATCCTCCGGCGCCGATGCACGTGAGCTCCACCGTCGCCGCGTGGATCGCGATCGGCGCCGCCGCCGTCGCGGTCGTCTCGCTCCTCGTGGGGATCGCCTGCTACGTCGCGCTGCGGCGCGTCCGCACCGCGCAGAACGTCCTGCTCGGCGCGACCTCCGGCGGCAAGGGCGACCTCGTCGACTTCGCCGTCTCGCTGCAGGCGCGCATCGACGAGCTGCACCGCTCGATCGACGACCTCGCCTCGCGCGTCTCGCGCACCGACCAGCGGATGGACCAGGCGGTCGCGAAGACCGGGATCGTCCGCTACGACGCGTACGAGAACAGCGGCGGCCACCAGTCCGCGTCGGTCGCGCTCCTCGACGCGTCGCGCACGGGCGTCGTCCTCAGCGCGATCCAGGGCCGCGACTACGCACGCATCTACATCAAGGAGCTCGACCGCGGCCGCGCCTCCGTCGCCCTCTCCCCGGAGGAGGAGGACGCGGTGGAGCGGGCGATGGGCTCCTAGGCCTTGCCGCTCCTCGACCGCGACGACTGCGTCCTCGTCGTCGTCGACGCGCAGCCGGGCTTCCTGCCGCCGGACGCGGCGCCCGCCGTGGAGCGCATGGCCTGGCTCGTCGCGGTCGCGGCGCGGCTCGGCGTCCCGGTGGTCGTCACCGAGGAGGAGCCGGAGCGGAACGGAGCGACCGACTCGCGGATCGCCGCGTTCCTCCCCGACGGGGCGCCGGTCTTCACGAAGCCGACCTTCGGGCTCGCCGGCACGCCGGAGATACTCGCGGCGGTTCGCGCCACAGCGCGCGGCACGGCCGTCGTCGTCGGGGCCGAGACGGACGTGTGCGTGGCGCAGTCCGCGATCGGGCTGGGGGAGGAAGGCCTAGCATGCGTCGCAGTCGAGGACGCGACGTTCTCGCCGGGGGAGATGCACACGCGCGGCCTGGCGCGGATGGCGGCCGAGGGCGTCGCGCTCAACCATGCGAAGGGCGTGACGTACGAATGGCTCCGGACGGTCGCCGACGCCCACGCCGTCCTGCACGACCGGGCGCTTCCGCCCGCGCCGTTCCGGCTCTAGAGCTCGGTGTAGTCGAGCTCGAGGAAGTCCTCGACCTCGGGCAGCCAGCGGCCCTGGACGAAGGCGACGTGCGCCGGGTGCTCGTTGTAGCCGTCGTACGCCGCCTGGTCGGCGAACTCCATCGAGATGCCGTAGTCGAACTCGTTCTTCGTCCCGACCTGGCGCAGGAGCTCGAACTGCTCCACGCCCGGGATCGCTGCGAGCTCTCCGGCCGCGCCGAGGAACGACTGCTCCTCGGGCGAGCCGGCGGCGTGCCGAAGCCGGAACGAGACGGTGTGGCGGATCCGCATTTCAGCCTCCGATGTAGGACATCTCGACCTTCGGGAGCGCCGCCGTCTCCTCCGTGCGCAGCTCCGAGTAGCGGTCGGTGCGCTTCCCCCAGATGCCGCGCAGCGTCTCGGTCAGCTCCTCGTCCGAGGCGCCGAGGCGGAGCGGCGCACGCAGGTCGTGGCCCTTCCGGCCGAACAGGCACGTGTAGAGCCGCCCCTCGGCCGAGAGCCGCGCACGCGAGCAGCCGCCGCAGAAGGGCTGCGTGACGGAGGCGATGACGCCGATCTCGCCCGCGCCGTCGGCGTACCGCCAGCGCTTCGCGGTCTCGTCCGGCCGCGCCGCGTCGAGAGGCTCGAGCTGCCAGCGCTCCGAGATGCGCTCGACGATCTCCTTCGCCGGCACGACGTCGTCGAGGCGCCAGCCGTTCGTGTGGCCGACGTCCATGTACTCGATGAAGCGGAGAACGTGACCGCTGCCGCGGAAGTGCTCAGCGAGCGCGACGACGTCGCCGTCGTTCACGCCGCGCTTCACGACCGCGTTCACCTTCACCGGCAGCCCGGCGGCGGCCGCCGCCTCGATCCCGTCGAGCACGCGCGAGACCGGGAAGTCGACGTCGTTGAGCGAGCGGAAGCTCTCGTCGTCGAGTGAGTCGAGGCTGACCGTCACGCGCGAGAGCCCCGCCGCCGCGAGCGCCTCCGCCTTCTGCGGCAGCAGCGACCCGTTCGTCGTCAGCGCCAGCTCGAGCCCGAGCTCCGCGAGCATCGCCACGAGACGCTCGACGTCGCGCCGGACGAGCGGCTCACCGCCCGTGATCCGGACGCGCCGCACGCCGAGCTCCGCGAACAGCCCCGCGAGCCGCGCGATCTCCTCGAAGCTGAGCAGCTCGCGGCGCTCGAGGAAGGCGTGGTCGCGCCCGAAGACCTCCTTCGGCATGCAGTAGACGCAGCGGAAGTTGCAGCGGTCGGTGATCGAGATGCGCAGCGTCTCGAGCGGCCGGCCGAGCCTGTCCAGCAGCGGATCCACCCGGACAAAGTACCCGGCGATTACGCCTGTGAGCTGCGCGCCGCCGGCGCGAGCTCGGTGCCGGCGCCGTCACCGGCGGGCTGGTCGATCCCCGCCGCTGCGTACGCGTCCGGCTGGTCGAGCGTCTCGTGCTCCAGGAGCGCGTGCGCGAGCGAGTCGAGCTTGTCCCGGTTCTGTCGCAGGAGGGCCAGCACCTCG
>JAFAIV010000254.1 GCA_019236545.1 Actinomycetota bacterium
TCAGCAGTGGATGCTCCTGCCGCTGCTCCCGCACGATCTGCATCTCCTGGTCGGTCGTCGGGTACCCGAGCTCGGTGTTGACGAAGAACCGGTCGAGCTGCGCCTCGGGCAGGGGGAACGTCCCCTCCTGCTCGATCGGGTTCTCGGTCGCGATCAGCAGGAAGAGCTCCGGCAGCGGGCGCGTCGTCCCGTCGACGGTCACCTGGTGCTCGGCCATCGCCTCGAGGAGCGCGGACTGCGTCTTCGGCATCGCGCGGTTGATCTCGTCGACGAGCACGATGTTCGCGAAGATCGGGCCCGCCTGGAACTCGAAGCGACGCTGCTCCGGGTCCCAGACGCTGAGGCCCGTGACGTCCGACGGCTGCAGGTCGGGCGTGCACTGGATGCGCGAGGGCGTCGCGCCCTCGATGCTCGCCGCGATCGCGCGGGCGAGGACGGTCTTCGCGGTGCCGGGCACGTCCTCCAGGAGCACGTGCCCGCCGCACATCAGCGCGGCGGTGACGAGCGTGACCTGCTCGCGCTTGCCGTGGACGACCGTCTCGATGTTGTCGAGAAAACGCTGCGCGATGGCGTGCGCATCGTCCATTGCTAGAGGTTAGACGTCGAAAAGGCGCGCTAGCTAGTCGATCTTGAATGCGACGTGCTTGATCTCGGTGTACTCCTCCATGGAGTAGATCGACATGTCCTTGCCGTAGCCGGACTGCTTGAAGCCGCCGTGAGGCAGCTCGGACGAGATCGGCAGCAGGTGGTCGTTCACCCAGACCGTCCCGAACTGCATCCGGCGCGCGGCGTTCATCGCCCGCCCGACATCGCGCGTCCAGACCGACGCGGCGAGGCCGTAGCGGACGTCGTTCGCCCAGCGGATCGCCTCGTCGTCGTCCGCGAACCGCTGGACGGTCACGACCGGGCCGAAGACCTCTTTCTGGACGATCTCGTCGGTCTGCTTCACGTCGGCGACGATCGTCGGCTGGACGAAGTAGCCGCGGTCGGAGCCGGTGCCGCCGCCGGTGAGGACGGTCGCGGTCGAGGCGCGCTCGAGGAAGCCGAGGATCCGCTCCTGCTGCGACTGCGAGATGACCGAGCCCATCTCGGTCTCGTCGTTCAGCGGGTCGCCGACCTTCAGCGACTCGACCTGCGGCACGAGCTCCTCGAGCAGGCGGTCGTAGATCTTCGGGCCGGCGATCACGCGGGAGCCTGCGGTGCAGTCCTGGCCGGAGTTCCAGTAGCCGGCGAGCCGGATCCCGGCGGCGACCGCCTCGGGGTCGGCGTCGTCGAAGACGACCATCGGCGCCTTGCCGCCGAGCTCGAGGTGGACGCGCTTCAGCGTGTCGGACGCGTTGCGGGCGATCAGCTTCCCGGTGGCGACGTCGCCGGTGAGGGAGACCATGCGCACGTCCGGGTGCGTGACGATCCGCTCGCCGACCGGGACGCCGTCGCCGGTGACGACCTGGAGGACGCCCTCGGGGATGACCTCCTGCGCGAGCTGGACGAAGCGCAGCAGCGAGAGCGGCGTCTGCTCGGAGGGCTTGAGGATCTGGACGTTGCCCGCGGCGAGCGCCGGGCCCATCTTCCAGATCGCCATCATCAGCGGGTAGTTCCACGGGCAGATGCCGCCGACGATCCCGAGCGGCTCGCGCCGGATCATCGAGGTGTAGCCCTCGATGTACTCGCCGGCCGACTTGCCCTCGAGGTTCCGGGCGGCGCCGGCGAAGAAGCGGAGGTTGTCGGCGGAGAACGGCATCTCGTCGCGCGACGCCATCAGCGGCTTGCCGACGTTGGCGGACTCGAGCTGCGCGAGCTCCTCGGCGTGCTCCTCGAGCACGTCGGCGAGCCTGTGCAGGAGCTCGGAGCGCTCCTTCGGCGTCCGGTCGAGCCAGTGCGGCAGCACCTTCTTCGCCGCCTCGACGGCGCGGTCGACGTCCTCGGCGCCGCAGCGCGGCACCTCGGCGATCACCTCGCCGGTCGCCGGCGCGATCACCTCCATCGTCTCGCCCGAGGCCGCGTCCGCGAGCTCGCCGCCGATGAACGCCTTGTAGCTGGTGACCGTGGTGCTCATGCCGTTGCCTCCTTAGACCGCCGGGATGCCTTGGGTCGCCTCGGTGACGTTCGCGGCGCCGCGCCGCAGGACCCCCGTGTCGCGCATCAGGCGCTGCGCGAGCGCGACCGGGATCACCGTCAGCACGATCATGGCGAACGCGATCGCGTTCACGACGGGGAGCTGCTGGCCGAGGCGGATGTAGCCGAAGATGAGGAGCGGGAGCGTGTTCTGCGCGCCCGCCGTGAAGTACGTGACGACGACCTCGTCGAACGAGAGCGCGAACGCGAGCAGTCCGCCCGCGACGAGGGCCGTCGAGAGGACGGGCCAGACGACGAAGCGGAAGGTCTGCCAGCCGTCCGCCCCGAGGTCGGCCGATGCCTCGAGCAGCGACGGCGACGACCGCCGCAGCCGGGCGAGCACGTTGTTGTAGACGATGACGATGCAGAAGGTCGCGTGGCCGATCACGATCGTCCAGAGCGAGAGGTCGATGTGGTTGAACACGAAGAACGTGTTCAGGGCCATGCCCGTGATGATCCCCGGCAGCGCGATCGGGAGCACGAGCAGGAACGACACCGACTCGCGCCCGAAGAAGCGGAAGCGCGCGATCGCGAACGCCGCGCCCGAGCCGAGCAGGATCGCGATCCCGGTCGCCAGCAGGCCGGCGCGCACCGAGAGCCAGATCGCGTCGCGCACCTCCTGCGCGTCCCAGGCGACGCGGAACCAGTGCGTCGTGAAGCCGGGGATCGGCCAGCTCTGGACGTTCGAGCGGTTGAACGCGTAGACGAGGATCAGCAGCAGCGGGATCCACAGGAACGCCGTCACGAGCAGCGCCCAGAGCGCGAGGCCGATGCGTGTGCTCCTCCGTTCCATCACATCGCCTCGAACGCGCCGAGCTTGCGCGCGATCAGGAGATAGACCGCCATCACGGCGAGCGGGATCGTCGCGAACGCCGCCGCGAACGGGACGTTGTTCGAGATGCCGACCGACTGGTAGACGACGTTGCCGATGAACTGGGACGACGCGCCGCCCGCGAGCAGCGGGGTGACGTAGTCGCCGAGCGTCAGCGAGAACGTGAAGATCGAGCCGGCGACGACGCCTGGGAGCGCGAGCGGGAGCACGACGCGCCGCAGCGTCTGGAAGCCGCCGGCGCCGAGGTCGCGCGACGCCTCGAGCAGCGACTCGGGGATCCGCTCGAGCGCGCCGAAGACGGGGAGGATCATGAACGGCAGCCAGACGTACGAGAAGATGATCCAGACCGCCCAGTTCGAGTAGGCGAGGCCGACCGAGCCGAGCCCGAGCTTGCCGAGCGTCCAGTTGAGGATGCCGTCCTGGTCGAGGATCAGCCGCCAGATGTAGACGCGGATCAGGTAGCTCGACCAGAGCGGGAGGAGCACCGCGACAAAGAGCATCGCGCGCGTGCGCGGGCGCGCGACGCGGGCCATGAAGTAGCCGAGCGGGAAGGCGAGGATCGCGTCGGTGATCGTCACCGCGGCGGCGATCCCGATCGTCCGGAACGCGATCGTCCGGTACGCGGGGGACTCGAAGATCGTCCGGAAGTTGCCGAGGTTCCAGGCGTGCTCGATCTCGGTCGTGAACGGGTTGACCGTCCAGAACGACGAGACGAAGAGCGCGACGAGCGACGCGAGGTAGACGAGCCCGAACGCGAGCAGCGGCGGCCCCAGCAGGAGCAGGGCCTTCGTCCAGGGGTGGCTCCAGAAGAAGCCGGTGAGGCGGAGCCGGGCCGCCCGGAGGGGGCGGCCCGGCGTCTGCAGGTCAGCTGCGCGAACGGCCAAGGACTACGACTTCAGCTGCGTCCAGGCCTGCTGCCACGCGGTGTAGTCCATGCAGTCGTTCTTCCCGTTGCCGCAGGCGGCCACAGGGGTCTTCCAGAACTTGATCGAGTCGAAGTACGAGGCGGACGCGCCGCAGTGGTACTGGGCCGCCGAGCCCGGCGAGAGCGTGTTCATGATCGGGCACGCCTTCGTGTTCGCCGGCGTCTCGCCGAAGTAGATCGCCTGCTCCGCCTGCACCTTCGGCGTCGAGACCCAGGCCATCCACTTGTACATGCAGTTCGGATGCTTGGCGTGCGCCGACATCATCCACGTGTCGGCCCAGCCGGTCGCGCCCTCCTTCGGGATCAGGTCGGCCACGGCGACCTTGTCCGCCTTCAGCGTGTTCGTCTGGTACGGCCAGGACGCGCCGACGACGGCGTCGCCGTTCTTGAACAGGTCGATCTCGTCCGACGCGAGCGCCCAGTACTTCTTGATCAGCGGCTTCTGCTGCTTCAGCAGGTTGATCGCCGCGTTGAACTGCGCCTGGTCGAGCTCGTACGGGTCCTTGATCCCGAGCGACGGCTGCGCCTTCGAGAGGTACAGCGCCGCGTCGGCGATCTGGATCGGGTTGTCCGGGACCGTGACCTTCCCCTTGTACTTCGGGCTGTAGATGATCGACCAGCTCGTCGGGGCCGGCTTCACGAGCTTCGTGTTGTAGAGGAGCGTGTTCGGGCCCCACTGCAGCGAGATCCCGTAGTGCACGCCGCCGATCGTGTTGTGCGGCGGCGACTGGAGCGCCGGGATGAAGTTCTTGAAGTCCGGGATGAGGTTCGGATTGACCGGCTGGACGTCCTTGCCGTAGATCAGGCGCAGCGACGCGTCGCCGGACGCCGAGACGCCGTCGTACTGCGTGCCGCCGCCCTGCCGCATCAGCGTCACCATCTCGTCCGAGGAGCCGGCGTACTTGGCGTGAACCTGGCAGCCCGTCGCCTTCTCGAACGGCTTCACCCACTGAGGCTGGGTGTAGCCCTCCCACGCGATCAGGTTGAGCTGGCCCTCGCCCTTCCCGATCGTCGTGGGCAGCCCGTTCCCCGAGCCGATGCCCGCCGCAGGCACGCACAGCGCAGCCGCCATGGCGGCCACGAGCACGTGCACCCTCCTGAACCTGCTCACGCGCGATCCCTCCCGATGTCGTAGGTGTGCTCCGGCCTCCAGGAGAGGCGGACACGCTTGCCACGCTCCTCGAGCGCGTCCTGCGAGGACGACTCGAGGTTCTGCCGGACGACGACGAGCTCGCCCCCGGCGTCGAGGTCGACGATGTAGCGGGTGAACCCGCCGACGTAGACGACCTCCTTGACGACGCCCGCCTCGCCGTCTCCGGTCTCCGTCATGAGGATCTTCTCCGGGCGGACGATGAAGCGGCGCCCGTCCCGCTCGAGGATGTTCGAGACGCCGACGAAGCCGGCGACGAACTCCGTCTCCGGGTGCTCGTAGACGTCGGCGGGCGTCCCGATCTGCTCGATCCGGCCCTCGTTGAACACGGCCAGGCGGTCGCTCATCGTCAGCGCCTCCTCCTGGTCGTGCGTCACGTAGACGAACGTGATCCCGAGCTCCCGCTGCAGCTCCTTGAGGAAGACCTGCATCTCCTGGCGGAGCTTCAGGTCGAGCGCGCCGAGGGGCTCGTCGAGGAGGAGGAGCGGCGGCCGGTTGACGATCGCGCGCGCGAGAGCGACGCGCTGGCGCTGGCCGCCCGAGAGCTGGATCGGCTTGCGCGCGCCGAGCCCGGGCAGGCGCACGCGCGCGAGCACCTCCTCGGCGCGCTCACGCCGCTCCTTGCGGCCGATGCCCTTCACGCGCAGGCCGTACTCGACGTTCTCGACCACGCTCATGTGCGGGAAGAGGGCGTAGTCCTGGAAGACCGTGTTCACCGGCCGCTCCGACGGCGCGACGTTCGTGACGTCACGCCCCTGGAGCTCGACGTGGCCGGCGTCGGGCCGCTCGAACCCCGCGATCACGCGCAGCGTCGTCGTCTTGCCCGAACCGGAGGGGCCGAGCAGCGTGAAGAACTCGCCGTCCGCGATGTCGAGGTCGAGCCCCGCGATCGCGACGACCTCCCCGTACGTCCGGCGGATTCCCGTCAGGCGGACCGCGGGGGCGCCCGCCGCCGAGCTCGCCCCGGGCCTAGCCGGCGCTTGCGTCGCCAAGCGCCTCCTCCAGCAGGTCGAGCCCGCGCTCCAGCTCATCGTTCGTCGCGGTCAGCGGCGGCAGCAGCCGGATCACGTTCCCGTAGAGGCCGCAGCTGAGGAGGAGCAGGCCCTTGTCGAACGCGGCCGCTGTCGTCGCCTTCGCCGCGTCGGGGGTCTTCTCGCGCAGCTCGAGGGCGATCATCGCGCCGAGGCCGCGGACCTCGCCGACGAGCGGGTTGCGCGCGGCGATCTCGTCCAGCCGGTCGCGGATCAGCCGCTCGATCTGCTCCGCGCGCTCGCTGAAGCCGGGCGCGGAGAGCGCGTCGAGGACGGCAACCGCCGCTGCGCAGGCGAGCGGGTTGCCGCCGAAGGTTCCGCCGAGGCCGCCGGGGTGGACCGCGTCCATGAGCTCGGCGCGCCCGCTGACCGCCGCGAGCGGCAGACCCCCGCCGAGCGTCTTCCCGGAGACGAGCAGGTCGGGCTCGACGCCGATCCGCTCGATCGCCCAGACGCTGCCGGTGCGGCCGCAGCCGGCCTGCACCTCGTCGTCCACGTAGACGATCCCGTGCTGGTCGCAGATCTCGCGCAGCGCGTGGACGAAGTCCGGGGGCATCGGGATGAAGCCGCCCTCGCCCTGCACCGGCTCGAGGACGATGCAGGCGACGGAGTCGGGCGAGACGTCCTGCTTGAACAGGAGCTCGAGCCCGTGGAGCGCGTCCTCGGTCGAGACGCCGCGGTACGGGTAGGGCGCCGGCGCGCGGTGGACGTCCGGGGCGAGCGGCCCCATCTTGTCCTTGTAGACGAGCTTCGACGTCATCGCCATCGTCAGGTTCGTCCGACCGTGGAAGGCGCGGTCGAAGACGACGACGCCGGGGCGGCCGGTCGCGGCGCGGGCGATCTTGACGGCGTTCTCGATCGCCTCCGCGCCCGAGTTGACGAGCAGCGTCTTGACGTCCTTCGCGTCGCCCGGCCAGAGCTCGGCGAGGCGGCGGCAGACGTCGACGTACGGCTCGTACATGCCGACCATGAAGCACTGGTGCAGGTAGCGCTCGGCCTGCTCCTGGACGGCGCGGACGACCGTCTCCGGGCCGTGTCCGAGGTTCTGGCAGGCGATGCCGCCGGCGAAATCGAGGAACTGACGCCCGTCGACGTCCCAGATGTGCGCGCCGTCGGCGCGGTCGACGACGAGCGTCGGCGTCGAGACGCCGCGCGGGACGTAACGCTCTCGCTCGGCGAGCACCCGCTCGCTGGCCGCACGCTCCTCGACACTCATTGGGCGCGGAGAGTATGACTGGCGCGATCCGCGAATTCAAACCCGGTCGCTTTGCGCAATGCGAGGCATGCAGCCGGTAACGGTGTCGAAATGCGAGGCGACGCGCCGCTCCGGCCGCGGGTGTCGCCGTGGCGGGCGGGGACACAGGCTGGGCTGGAGCGGCGCAGTCGCCGGGTCCTTCGGGCCTGCGGCCGCTGCGGATTGCCTAGACGATGCCGGCGCGGGCGGCCTGCGCGGCGGCGGCGGCGCGCGTCGACTGGCCGAGCTTGCGGAGGATGTTCGCCACGTGCCGGTGGACGGTGTGCTCGCTGAGGACGAGCGACCCCGCGATCTCGCGGTTGGAGAGCCCCTCGGCGACGAGCCGCAGCACCTCGGTCTCCCGGTAGCTCAGGGGTGAGTCGTCGGCCGTCTCCGGCACCGGCTCACCGAGGAAACCGGCGAGCGCGCGCCGCAGCTCGCGCGTGTCCTCGAGCCAGCTGATGTGCGCCTCGCCCGAGAGCGGGACGAAGCGCGCGTTCGGCAGCAGCGCGGCGAGCTCGCGGCCCCGGGCGATCGAGCAGACCCGGTCGCCGCGGCGGTGGACGACGAGCGCGGGGATCTCGACGCGCGGAAGGAGGTCGGTCAGGTCGGCGAAGAGGTCGAGCTCCAGATAGCGGGCGGCGACCTCCGGGTCGGCGGAGGCGCGGAGGTAGCGCGCGAAGCGGTCGACGGCGTCCCGGTCGGCGCCAGGGTGCTTCAGGCCGGCGAACATCCGCCCGGCGAGCGCCCAGTTCGACCGGACGAACTCGACGAGGGAGCGTCGGGCCGCCTCGGGGATGTCGTGCCGCTTGACGTAGCCGCCGAAGAAGACGCCGCGCTCGACGAGCTCCGGCCGCTCGACCGCGAGCGTCGCGAGGGCGATCGACGCGCAGGAGGTCGCGAAGACGGAGGCCGGGCCGGCGTCCTGCGCCTCGATGACCGCGGCGAGCGTCCGCGCCTCGAGCTTCGCGGAGGGCTCGACCTCGACGTCGCGGTCGGAGAGCCCGACGCCGAGACGGTCGTAGCGGACGACTCGGTGGGTCTGCGCGAGTTGCTCGTAGAAGGCCCGGGCCAGCGGCTCGCGCCACTCGAGCTCGACGTGCGAGACGAACGTGGCGCCGAAGACGAGCAGCGGCCCGTCGCCGACCGTCGCATAGGCGACGCGGCTGCCGTCCACCTCGGTGAAGCGGACATCGGGCTCCATCTGGCCGGATGATGACGCACGTGACCCGGGCTGCGCATGGCCCGGCCGGGCCATCGCGCCAAGATGGCCCGCTCGGCCGACGCGCAGCCCCATGGCCCGGGGCGAGCATCGGGACATGCAGACGCGCTTCGTCGACGGGGTCACCATCCGCACTCTCCGCAACGGCGACACCGACACCGTGGCCGTCTGGTTCGACCGGCTCGGGTGCGAGTCCCGCCGCCGCCGCTTCGCTGGTGTCAAGCCGCGTCTCTCCGACGCCGAGCTCGAGCTCCTCGCGCGGGTCGACGGGGAGCGGCACGTCCTCGTCGCCTGGCTCCCGGGCGAGACGCAGCCCGCCGGCATCGCGCACCTCGCGCGCGAGGGCGCGAGCGGCGAGTTCGCGGTCGCCGTCGCGGACGAGCACCAGGGCCGCGGCATCGGCCGCGTCCTCGCCGACGAGATGGCCGCGATCGCCCGCGCCGCCGGGATTCGGGAGCTCCGCGCGACCGTCGCCGGCGACAACCCGCCTGCGCTGAAGCTCCTCCGCCGCGCCCGGTTCGAGCCGTCCGGCGAGTTCGTCGTCGCGCTCTAGTCGCCCCAGACCGACTCGAACGTCCCGAAGCGGAGCTCGGAGTCGTAGTGGAAGCGCGTGTCGTCGACGCGCTGCATGTACGCCTCGCGGTGCGCGACGACGAAGTCGTTGTACGCCTGCGCGGACTCCCAGCGGTCGATCACGAGGTAGCGGCCGGGCGCCTCGACGTCCCGGAGCAGCTCGGTGCCGACGTAGCCGCGGCCGTTGCGGAAGAACTCCGCCCACTCGCCCTCGGGCCCGTACACGCGCTCGAACTCGGCGGTGTCCCGGACCTCGTAGCTGAAGACGAGTGCGATCACGCAGGGAGGATAAGGTCTTGCCCGTGAGCGCCGAGCCGGTCGAGCAGCACAACGAGCGCGAGCGCTACGAGGGCGTCCTCCGCTTCTACCACCTCGCGAAGCACCAGGAGTGGGCGGTGCGCGACCTGCCGTGGGAGCAGATCCCGGCGGTGCCGGAGGGGAAGGGCTCGCCGGAGCGGCAGGCGCGCCGGCGCGACATCTGGCGCTCCGTCGTCATGCAGCAGCTGCAGGCGGACATGTTCGCGTGCGAGATGGCGTCGCAGCTCCTGACGGCCGCGCCGGACCACGAGGCGCGCCTCTACTACTCGACGATGGTGCAGGACGAGTCGCGCCACACGGAGGCGTGGCTCAAGCTGATCGCTCAGGTCGGCGGGGAGGGGGAGCGCGACCCGTACCTCGACCAACTCGCGCACATGTTCCTCGAGGCCGATCTGCTCGAGGAGAAGGTCTTCCTCATGCAGGTGTTCTTCGAGCGGCTGATCATTCCGCGCTTCCGGCTGATCGCGCGGTCGTCGCGGGGGACGGTGCTCGAGGAACTGTGCAACCGGCTCGCCGTCGACGACGGCATCCACCACGGCGCGGGGATGGCGTATGAGCGCGTCCTGCTCGAGAACGCGTCGCCGAAGGTGCGCTCGCATCTCGTGGACGCGGCGAACACGATGCTCCCGATCTTCGCGAAGCACGCCCTCTGGCGCCCGAAAGCGCGGGAGATGATCGGGACGCTGATGGAGACACGCGACCGCGAGCGCCTCCACGCCGACCTCCAGCACGGCGTCCGCCTGGCGAGCTCGCTCGGCCTCGACGTGAGCGAAGTCCGCATCCCTGCGGGCTGACCGCCCGGATCCGAGCTTGTAACATACTGTTACTTGCTCGATTCCGGGAAGTCGGCACGGTTCCGTGAGGGCTTCTGGGCCACGCTGGAGGCGTGCTCGACTTCGCTCCCCGGATGCCCCAGCGCCTGCTCGACGAGATCGAGCGGCGGGCATCGGAGCGTGTGCCGATCGCGGAGATCAACCGCCGCGTCGGGCGGGCAGCGGCCGAGATGCGGCTCCCCAAGCCGAGTTACCAGCAGGTGCGCGTCCTCGTGCACGAGGCTCGGGGGATCCGACGGCCGACCGCGGGCTCGATCGCGACCGTCGCGCTCGAGGTCGCGTACGTGCCGAGCAGGGCCTTCCGGCTCCTGGAGCACGCCGGCGACGGCCCCCGCCCGCGGCTCCGTGACCGCGCCGCGAACCACAAGTGACAGTCTGTTACAAGCGGGTTCGGGTTCCCGTGTGCCGAGGTTGGGGCTAGCGGAGGCCGCCGCGCTCGAAGTGGGCGCGGAAGAAGTTCTCGCTGCCGGCGGTCGCCATCGCGGCGCTCGCGCTGATCTCCAGGGCCAGCGCGGTCGCGGCGACCAGCTGCGCGAGGCGGTAGACCTTGCCTGGGCCGGCACACCCCATCAGCTCGAGCCAGCGTCGCGCCGAGGGGAGCGTCGTGCCGCCGCCGACCGCCCCGACCTCGAGCCCGGGGAAGCGGATCGACGCGTGCAGGCCTCCCTCGACCGCGTGCTCGATCCCGTGCGCCATCGACGATGTCCCGACCATGCCGAGGTCCTGGCCCGTCGCGGCGAACACCGCGGCCACCGCGGACGCCGGCGTGAACGCCACCGACTGCATCCCGCTCGCGACTGCGCCGTGCGTGCCGGCCCACGCGAGCTCCTCGAGGTCGTGCCGCGTCGTCCGCAGGACGCGCGAGATCGCCTCGTCCGTCAGCGTCGCCTCGGCGATCACCGTCTTGCCGTGCCCCTGCTGGAAGTACTCGTACGACGGCTTCTTGTCGCCGCCCATGTTCGCCTCGAGGATCGCCCGCTCGACCGGCACCGGCGCGTTCGGCAGGACGTACGCCATGTTCAGTGCGTACGCGTTCCGGGTCATCATGTTCGCCCCGACCGCGTCGCCCGTCGTGAATCGCCAGAGGACGTGGCACATGGGGCCTGCGACGTGCGTCTTCGCCTCGCGGAGCACCGCGAACGAGGAGAGCTCGGGGATATCCGCCGACGAGAGGAACTCCCGCATCGTGGGCACCTGCTCCTCGACCCAGCGCGCGAGCGCGAGCGCGTCGCCCGTGGATTTGCATACGAAACAGGATGCTCTGGTGATCCGGTCGGCGAGCACGTACGTTCGGAATCCGCCCGACGCCTCCACCGCCTTCGCCCCCCGTTGCACCGACGCCGTCAGCCCGCCCTCGGTGTGCGCGAGCGGGACGACGACCTCCTCCAGCTCGCGGCCCAGCTCGACGACGTCGCCGTCCTCGGAGAG
>JAFAIV010000306.1 GCA_019236545.1 Actinomycetota bacterium
TTCACCGTCCACGGGCTGACGATGATCTTCTGGTTCATCATCCCGATGACGACGGGGGCGTTCGGGAACTACCTGCTCCCGTTGATGATCGGCGCGCGGGACATGGCGTTCCCGCGGATGAACGCTCTCAGCTTCTGGGTCTTCCTCGGCTCGGGGATCTTCCTTTACACGAGCCTCGCGCTCGGGATGGCGCCGAACGCAGGCTGGTTCGACTACGTGCCGCTCGCGAGCGCGAAGTTCGACCCGGGGCCGCCGATCGACTTCTACTGCCTCGCGATCATCTTCAACGGCATCGCGTCGTCGCTGACGGCCGCGCAGTTCATCGTCACGATCTTCAAGCTGCGCGCGCCCGGGATGTCGTTCAACCGGATGCCGCTCTTCTGCTTCGCGATGCTCGCGGCGTCGTTCGGGCTGCTGTTCGCGTTGCCCGCGCTGACCGCCGACACGGTCTTCCTCTTCCTCGACCGCAACGTCGGGACGCACTTCTTCGACGTCGCGCACGGCGGCTCGGTGCTGCTCTGGCAGCACCTGTTCTGGATCTTCGGCCACCCCGAGGTCTACATCCTCATCGTCCCTGCGTTCGGGATCGCGACCGAGATCATCCCGGCGTTCACGCAGCGGCGGGTCGTCGCCTTCCCGCTCGTCGCCATCGCCGAGCTGCTCGTCGTCTTCATCGGCTTCGGCGTCTGGGCGCACCACATGTTCGCGACCGGGATGCCGACGGTGCAGGTCGTCTTCTTCTCGGCCGCGACGGCGATCGTCGTCATCCCCTCGACGATCCAGGTGTTCGCCTGGTGCATGACGTTCATCACCGGCAACGCGCGCTTCAAGACCCCGCTGCTCTTCATCGCCGGTTTCATCTTCATGTTCGTCGCCGGCGGCCTGACCGGGATCATGTTCCTGGCGGTGCCGTTCGACCAGCAGGTGACGGACACCTACTTCGTCGTCGCGCACTTCCACTACATCATCTTCGGCGCCGCCGTCTTCCCGATCTTCGGCGGCATGTACTTCTGGTTCCCGAAGGTCACGGGCCGGATGTACATCGAGCGGCCCGGCCAGATCAGCTTCTGGCTGCTCTTCGTCGGCACGAACCTCCTCTTCTTCCCGATGCACGTCGTCGGGCTGGAGGGGATGACGCGCCGCGTCTACACGTATCCGCCCGGGCTCGGCTGGGACACGCCGAACCTGCTGGAGACCATCGGCGCCTACCTGACCGGGCTCGCGATCCTGATGCTGCTCGCGAACCTCGTCGTCTCGTACTTCCGGGGCGAGCCGGCCGGCCCGGACCCGTGGCACGGGGCGACGCTCGAGTGGACGATCCCGTCGCCGCCGCCCGAGTACAACTTCGCGGTCATCCCGAAGGTCTCGAGCGCGTACGCGAACTGGGACGTCGCCGACCGGGAGGAGGACGCCGAGAAGCTTCGGCAGGGCGCGCTCGTCCTCGACGAGGGGCACGAGCAGACGGTGAGCTCCGCGGTCGACGGCCGCTGGTCGGAGGTCGTGACGATGCCGCACGACTCGCCCTGGCCGATCGTCTTCGCGACGGCGCTGTCGCTCGTCTTCACGATGCTCGTGATCCACCGCTACGTGGTCGCCCTCGTGATGGTCGGGCTCGTGATCCTCGCCACGCTCGCGTGGCACTCGCAGGAGCCGGAGGCGGCGTGAGCGGCTACGTCGCCGGCGGCAGCTCCGAGCGGCTCGTCCGGCGCGAGGGCTCCGGGCGCGCGCTCTGGGGGATGGCGATGTTCGTCGCGAGCGAGGCGACGCTCTTCGGGACGTTCGTCGGGACGTACTTCTACCTCCGCTTCAAGGCGCCCCACTGGCCGCCGCTCGGGACGCCGAAGCCGGAGGTCGCGATCCCGCTGATCCTGACCGCTGTCCTGACGGCGTCGGTCGTGCCGGTCGTCCTCGCCGCGTTCTCGGCGCGCGCCGACCGGCTCTGGCGGACGCGGTTGCTGCTCCTCGTCGGGCTCGTCGTCCAGGCTGGCTACTTCGCCTACGAGATCCACGACCTGCGCGACCAGCTGCGGACGTTCACGCCGCAGGACAACGCGTACGGCTCGATCTACTACGTCCTGCTCGGCGCCGACCACGCGCACGTCTTCCTCGGGCTGCTGCTGTCCGTCTGGCTGCTGGCGAAGCTCGCGACAGGGATGACGAGCTACCGCCGCAACGCGGCGCAGGCGGTCGCCTTCTACTGGCTCGCCGTCGTCGTCATCACCTGGGTCGTCGTCGGGACGCTGACCTCCGCCGCCGTATGAGCCTGCGCGCCCTCTCCGTCCTGCAGTGGCTCGGCGTGCTCGCCGGCGCCGGCGCGTGGACGGCGCAGCACGTCGTCGGCTTCGGGATCGGCGAGGCGAAGTGCTCGGCCGGCGGCCTCCACTGGGGCATCACGTTCCACACGTGGCAGCTCGCCGCGATGGCCTCGGCGGCGCTCGTGGTCGTGCTCGCGGAGGCGTGCGCGGCAGTCGTGTTCCTGCGCACGCGCGGCGCGAACTACGGCGACGGGCCGCTCGAGGAGGTCGGCGAGGTGCGGCGCGACCGGCTGCACTTCTTCGCCACGACCGCGCTCGTCGCCAACGTCCTCTTCCTCGCGATCCCGCTCCTCGACGGGCTCGGCGCCGTGTTCTCCTCGATCTGCGCCCAGTCGTGAAGGCGCTCGCCCTCCTCGCCCTGGCGCTCGTGCTCGCCGCCCCGGCGGCGGCCGGGACGCAGTACGGCAAGCACCTCTACGGCGAGTACTGCATCGCGTGCCACGGCGCGAACGCCGCCGGGAAGCCCAAGGCGAGCCGGATCGGCTACGGGCCGCGGCGGAGCCAGGACGCCTCGACCTACGCCGGCTACGGCCCGAGCCTCCGCGGCGTCGGCGCGCAGGCGGCGGACTTCTACCTCACGACCGGCTACATGCCGCTGCCGCACGTCGGCCTCCAGCCGCGCCGCAACTGGAACAACAACCTGCTCGCACCCGCCCAGATCAAGGCGCTGACCGCGTACATCGCCTCCTTCGGCGGCCCGCCGGTCCCGAGGCCGCACCCGGAGCGCGGCAGCCTCGCCGAGGGGCTGCACCTCTTCACGGAGCACTGCGCCGGCTGCCACCAGGTCGTCGCGCAGGGCGGCTTCGTCACCGGCGCGGTGCCGCCGCCGCTCGAGGACGACAGCGCCGTCCAGATCGCGGAGGCCGTGCGGATCGGGCCGTACGTCATGCCGACGTTCACGAGGAAGGACCTCAGCGAGCGCCAGCTCGACTCGATCATCCGGTATGTCGACTGGACGAAGAACGCGTACCACCCGGGCGGCTGGGCGATCGGCTATCTCGGGCCGGTGCCGGAGGGGCTCGTCGCGTGGTTCATCGGCGCGGTCGCGCTCGTGCTCGTCTGCCTCGTGATCGGGAAGCGGCTGAGGCGCTTTGGGTAGGGCGCGCGACACCGTCCTCTCCGGGCTCGTGCTCCTGCTCGGGCGCGGCCGCCGGCGCCCGGGGCCGAACGCCGAGCGGATCGTCCCCGACCTGCCGGAGAGCCCCGGCGCGGAGCTCGCCGTGCTCGCGCTGCTCGGCCTGACGTCGCTCGCCGCGGCCGGCTTCGTCGTCGTCTACGCCGTGTCGGGGAGCACGCAGCTGCTCGGGCTCTCGCTCGGCCTCGCCTTCCTCTTCCTCGCGGCGGCGCTGATCGTCGTCGCGAAGAAGCTGATCGCGACCGAGGAGATCGTCGAGGAGTACCCGCCGCTCGAGCACCCGAACGAGCAGGAGCTGATCGCCGAGGTGATGGAGGAGAGCGGCTCGCGCTTCACGCGCCGCGGCCTCTTCAAGCTCGGCCTGCTCGGCGCGGGCGGGACGCTCGGGCTCGCGATCCTGGCGCCCGCCCTCTCGTTCGGGCCGTTCTTCCAGATCAAGTACTTCCTCGGCACGCCCTGGCGGAAGGGACGGCGGCTCGTCGACGAGACGGGCCGGCCGTACAAGGCGTCCGACATCGAGCCCGACCAGTTCTACACCGCGTTCCCCGAGGCGATCCCGGAGGCCGACAAGGAGGAGCAGGGCGCGTCGCTGATCGTCGTCCGTCTGCCGCCCGCGTCGCTGCGGCTGCCGCCGGATCTCCAGGGATACGACGCGGGCGGGATCGTGGCGTACTCGAAGATCTGCACCCACGCGGGCTGCGCGATCTCGATGTACCGGGCGCCGCTCTTCCAGCCGGACGAGCCGAAGCCGGCGCTCGTCTGCCCCTGCCACTACTCGACGTTCGACCCCGCGACCGGCGGCACGGTGATCTTCGGGCCGGCGGGACGGCCGCTGCCGATGCTGCCGCTCTTCGTCGACGCGAAGGGCTACCTGCGCGCGAAGGGGAACTTCAACGGCCCGGTCGGGCCGACCTGGTGGGGCGTCCACGAGTACAAGGCGGAGCCGTCGTGATCGCCCGCCGCGCCGTCCGCTGGCTCGACCAGCGCTCCGCGAGCGCGCCGCTGCTGCGGAAGACGCTGCGCTACCTCTTCCCCGACCACTGGTCGTTCCTGCTCGGCGAGGTCGCGCTCTACGCGTTCATGGTGCTCGTCGCGACCGGGATCTACCTCACGTTCTTCTTCGTCGACTCGACGAAGGAGATCGTCTACCACGGGAGCTACGCGCCGCTCCACGGGCTGAAGGTGACCGAGGCGTACGCGTCGGTCGTGAATATCTCGCTCTCGGTCAAGGCGGGGCTGCTGATCCGGCAGACGCACCATTGGGCGGCGGACGTCTTCGTCGCGGCGATCGTCCTCCACCTGCTCCGCGTCTTCTTCACCGGGGCGTACCGGAAGCCGCGCGAGCTGACGTACTGGATCGGTGTGACGATGCTGATGCTGACGCTGCTCGAGGCGTATCTCGGCTACTCGCTCGTGGACGACCTCATGTCCGGGATGGGGCTCGTGATCGGCTACTCGGTCGGGCTCTCGATCCCGTTCGTGGGAGCCAACCTGATGAGCTGGCTCTTCCACGGGCCGTACCCGGGGCAGGCGGTCCTCTGGCCGAGGATGTACATCGCCCACGTCCTGATCTTCCCGATCCTGATCGGGACGCTCCTGACGGCGCACCTGCTCC
>JAFAIV010000199.1 GCA_019236545.1 Actinomycetota bacterium
GCCGCGCTCGGCGCGGTGGCGACCCGCCTCTCGCACGCCTACGGCGTCGGGCTGGCGACGATCGGGCTCTTCACGACCGTCCAGTTCGTCGTCCACATGCTCATGCAGATCCCCGGCGGTCGCGCGGCCGACCGCTGGGGCGCGCGCGTGAGCACGCTGCTCGGGCTCGGGCTGCTCGCGGCGGGGAACGGGATGGCGATGGCCGCGCCGGAGCCGGCGCTCGGCTTCGCGGCGCGTGCCGTCGTCGGGCTCGGGACGGGGTTCGCCTTCGTCGGCGGCAGCGACTACATACGCGCGAGCGGCGGCTCGCCGCTGCTCCAGGGCGTCTACGGCGGCGGCTCCGTCCTCTCGCCGGGGATCGCGCTCGCGGTCGTGCCGGCGCTGGCGATCCCGCTCGGATTCCGCGCGCCGTACGCGAGCGGCGTCGTCGTCGCGCTCGCGTGCGCGCTCGCGCTGCTCCTCGCGCCTCCCGCGCCCGCAACCGTGCGCCACGCGGGCGAGCGGCTCGACCGCGGCCTGCTCCGCGACCGCCGCCTCTGGCGGCTCTCGGTCATCCACTCGTTCTCGTTCGGCTTCAGCGTCATCGTCGGGAACTGGGTCGTGACGCTGCTCGAGCACCACGGCCACTCCAAGGGCTTCGCCGCCGCGTGCGGCTCGCTGACGCTGCTGCTCGGCTTCGTGACGCGCGTCTACGGCGGGCGGATCCTCCGCCGGGAGGACGCTTACCGCTGGGTCGCGGCGAGCCTCGTCCTCGGCGGCGCCGCGTGCGTGCTCCTGGCCGCGCCGCTGCCGCCCGCCGGCCTCGTCGCGGCTGCCGTCGTCCTCGGCCTCGCCGCCGGCGTGCCGTTCGCGACCGCCTTCACTCGCGCGGCCGCCGCGCGGCCGGACTCGCCGGGCGCCGCGGTCGGCTACGTGAACGGCTGGGCGGCGCTGACGATCGTCGCGGGGACGCCGCTCGTCGGCCTGACGTTCTCGCTCCCGGGCGACGGCCGGATCGGCTTCGTCGTCCTCGGCGCGCTGGCCGCGTTGGCCGCTCTCGCGACGCCGAGGTAGTCTCCCGGCGTCCCGCGACCGAGGAGGGCACGATGGACTTCGGCGTCACCGTTCTTCCCGACCCGCCGTTCTCGCGCTGGCTCGAGCTGATCCAGCTCGCCGAGCGCCGGGGGTTCCAGTACGCCTGGACGTACGACTCGCATGTCCTCTGGCAGGAGTCGATCCCGATGCTCGCGGTCGCGGCGCGGGAGACCTCGAAGATCCACCTCGGCCACTTCGTGACCAACCCGGCGACGCGCGAGCCGACCGTGCTCGCGAGCGCGTACGCGACGCTGCACGACCTCTCGAACGGCCGGATGGCGATGGGCGTCGGCCGCGGCGACTCGGCCGTCCGCTACATCGGCCGCCAGCCGATGAAGGTCTCCGACTTCGAGGCCGCGTGCGCGATGGTCAAGGACTTCATGAACGGCAAGGAGGTCCACTGGAACGACAAGGACCTCCAGCTCAAGTGGGTGCGCCCCGAGCTGCCGGAGATCCCGATGTGGGTCGCCGGCTACGGCCCGAAGGCGCTCGGCGTCGCGGGGCGCGTCGGCGACGGCGTGATCATCCAGCTCGCCGACCCGGAGATCATCCAGTGGATCATGGACACGGCCCGCCGCGCAGCGGAGGAGGCCGGGCGCGACCCGTCGCAGCTGAAGTGCATCGTCGGCGCGCCGAGCCACATCTCGAGCGACCTCGCCGACGCGCGCGAGCAGGTGCGCTGGTTCCCGGCGATGGTCTCGAACCACGTCATGGACCTGATCGAGCGCTACGGCGCGGACGGCTCCGCGGTGCCGAAGGCGCTCACCGACTACGTCCAGGCGCGGAAGTTCTACGACTACAACGAGCACTCCCGCGTCGGCGCGAAGCACGGCGAGTTCGTGACGGACGAGATCTGCGACCGCTTCTGCGTGCTCGGCGACGTCTCGCAGGCGAAGGCGAAGCTCAAGGAGCTCGCGGAGGTCGGCGTCGACCAGTTCAACATCTACCTCATGACCCACGGGCAGGAGGAGACGCTGGCGGCGTACGGCGAGTCGATCATCCCGGAGCTCGCCGGGGTCGCTGCCTAGCTCGCTCCGACAGCTCCTCGAGCTGCGGCAGGCCTGGCCGCTCTCGTTCTCGGCCGACGGCTCGTGGCTGCTCGTCGCGTCCGACCTGCCGGGGACGCGGCAGCTGTTCCGGCTGCCGCTGGACGGCGGCGGCCTCGAGCAGCTGACCGATCTCGCGGAGCCGGTCGACGGCTTCCTGCTGCCGGACGACCGGCTGCTGCTCGCGGTCGACGAGGGCGGGAACGAGCGGACGCAGCTCTACCTCGACGGCGAGCCGCTCGTCGTCGACCCGCGCTTCAACCATTGGACGCCGCGAGTCTCGACCGACGGGTCGCTGCTCGCCTACGCGACGAACCGGCGCAACGGCCGCGACTTCGACGTCGTCGTCCGCGACCTCGCGAGCGGGGAGGAGCGGAGCTTCGAGCTCGGCGGCTACGTCGGCGTCGAGTCGATCGCCCCGAACGGCCGCTGGGTCGTCGCCTCGCGCGGCGGCGAGCGCGCAGGGGACTCCGACCTGTTCCTGATCGACCTGGCGCGTGGGGCGGTCGTCCACGCGACGCCGCACGAGGAGCCGGCCGAGTACGAGGGCGCGGTCTGGGACGACGCCTCGACGTCGTTCGCGACCGCGACGAACGAGGGCCGCGACGCGTTCGCGATCTCCCGCTTCGACCTCTCGACACGCGAGTGGCGGGTCGAGGCCGAGTCGCGCTGGGAGCTCTCGTGCGCCGGAGACGACGCCGGCCGGCGGCTGCTCGTCGTCGCCAACGAGGACGGGTACTCGCGCTGCGCCGACCTCGTGCTGCCGGGCGACGGCGTCGCGGAGCACTTCGTCTTCTCGCCCGACGGGCGGACCGTCGCATTCGCGTTCTCGACGACGCGCGAGCCGCACCAGGTCTGGCTCGCCGAGCTTGGCTCGGGCGGCGCGCCGCGGCGGCTGACCGGCACCGGTCCGGTCGAGGGCGTCGACCCGGAGCTGCACCGGTTCGAGAGCTTCGACGGCGAGTCGATCCCGGTCTTCCTCTTCCTG
>JAFAIV010000252.1 GCA_019236545.1 Actinomycetota bacterium
GCCGCCGGCCCAGCAGGACACGTCGAGCACGTCGTTCGCGGACACGCTCGCCTCGGCGGTGACGCCGACGCCGGCGCCGTCGACGGGCTCGGCCGCCCAGTACAAGGATCTGATCGACCAGGCCGCGGCGAAGTACGGCGTCGACCCCGCGCTCGTCACCGCCGTCATCCAGCACGAGTCCGGCTTCGACCCGAATGCGACGAGCCCGGTCGGCGCGCAGGGCTTGATGCAGCTGATGCCGTCCACCGCCGCGGGCCTCGGTGTCTCGAACGCCTATGACCCTGCCCAGGCGATCGACGGCGGCACGCACTACCTCGCCGAGCAGCTGAAGAGCTTCGGCGGCGACGTCTCCCTCGCGCTCGCGGCGTACAACGCCGGCGGCGGCGCGGTCAACGCGTACGGCGGCGTCCCGCCGTACCCCGAGACGCAGAGCTACGTCCAGAACGTGATGGCGACCTACGAGTCGCTCAAGGCAGGAGGCGCATCGTGATCGCGGACGCGGCCACGACCGCCGCTCCGGCGCAGCAGCCGGATGCCGCCGGCGCGCCGCCCGCGGACGCGGGGGCCGTCCTCCAGGCCTTGTTCCTGCCCTTCCTCCAACAGGCAGCCGCCCCACCCGGGAGCGGCGAGCCCAAAGCCCCAGGCGCCCGGACCGCTCAGTCGGAAGGCGCCGACAAGAACCCCGACACCGATTCCGCTGGGCCGGTCGCACCTCCCGCAGTCGATCCACTCGCGGCCGCGCTCCTGCAGGTTTCCCTCCCGGTCCCGGTCTCCGGCGCTCCGACACATACGGACGACGCACAGGAGCAGGGCGCGGGGGCGCACGGCGATCGCACGGCTCCGCTCGGCCCGGCCAGGCCGCTCGCGGACGCGCTCGCCGCAGTGCCGCAGCTGTCGCAGGACGCGACAGTGGACGCGGCGCGCCCCTCCGCCGATCCGGCGAACTGGGCCGCTGCGCAGACGCACGCCGCTGCGCAGATCGGAGGGACCGCAGCCGCGGGCGCTCCCGAGCTCGGCTCGGCGAGCGTCCGCGGCCTCACGGATCCGGCCGCCGCGCTCATCAAGGCGGCCGCGAAGCAGGCCGGTCACCACCGCCCGGGCGCCCTCACGGCCGCCTCCGCGGTGGGCGCCGTCCGCGCCGCGCTGCACGACGCCGCCCGCGGCGTGAGCGAGGCCGCGCCGCTCGGCGGCGCGCTCGACGCGACCTCCGCGCCGGCCACGTCCACCTCGACGGGTGCCGGCCAGACCGCGACCCCGACCGCGCACTCCCGCCTCGGCGACCTGCCCGGCACCGCGGCGACGCTGCTCCAGGTCGCCACCGCCGCGAAGGCGACGCGGGCCCGCATCGTGCTCACGCCGCCCGAGCTCGGCAAGGTCGAGATCCGCCTCCGCTACGGCTCCGACGGCGTCACGGCGACGTTCCACGCGGACTCGAGCGAGGCCGCGCAGTCGCTCGCCGGCGCCGCCGGCGACCTCCGCCGCTCGCTCGAGGCGCAGGGCATCCAGGTCGCCCGCCTCGACGTCCCCGGCACGGCCGCGTCCACGTCCGACCAGCAGGGCTCCCAGTGGCTCTCCGGCGGCAGCGCGAATCCCGGCTTCTCCCAGTCCCGCGGCGGCCACGGCACGCCCGCGGGCGCATCGACCCTGAGCTTCGACCCCGACGACGACCCGACCCAGACCACGCTGCGCACCGTCCTCCTCGGGACGGCCGTGGACGTGCTCGCCTAAAGGAGGTGACGGCGATGGTGGCGCCTGTGAGTGGCAATTCCGGGACGAATGTGGTCAACCCCGGCGGACAGCTGACCAAGGACTCGTTCCTGCAGCTTCTCGTCGCCCAGCTGACCCATCAGGACCCGCTGCAGCCGACCGACACCAACTCGATGATGCAGATGGAGACGGAGTTCTCCACCGTCGAGCAGCTGACCAACCTCAACTCGACGATGACGTCGGTGCAGAGCAGCGGCCAGCTCAGCCAGGCCGTCGCGCTCCTGGGCCACACGCTCGACTACGTCGACGCGCAGGGCTCGCCGCAGACGGGCGTGGCCGGCTCCGTGACCGTCGCGTCGGACGGCTCGGTGCAGATCGCGGTCGGCAACGACAAGATCGGCCTCGCGGACGTCCGGGGGGTCAAGTAGATGGACCCGCTCCGCCACGCCGGCCCGCTCGGGCCCGTCGCGCCCTCCGCTCCCTCGGAGGCAGCGCGCACGAAGCCTGCCGGCCGTCCCGGCGGTCCCAGCTTCGCCGACGTGCTGGCGGAGCGGGTCCAGTCCGGCAGCGGCGTGACCTTCTCCGGTCACGCGCTGCAGCGGATCGAGCGGCGCGGGATCCCCGTCGACCAGTCGACCATCGACCGGCTCGAGGCCGGCGTCGACCGGGCGGCCGCCAAGGGATCGCGCGACTCGCTCGTGCTCGTGGACGACACGGCGTTCGTCGTGTCCGTCCGCAACAGGGCCGTCATCACGGCGGTCGACCGGGATCACATGAAGGACCAGGTCTTCACGAACATCGACAGCGCGGTGATCGCATGACGCGTGGCGCCGCATCCACCCGAGCCGTGAGCTGGACCTCCTCGGAGGAGGCCACGGCAACAGAAAGGAAGGTCGTCCTCCGATGATGAGAGGAATGCTCGCCGCGGTCAGCGGCCTGAAGGCGCACGAGACGATGCTCGACGTCGTCGCGGACAACATCGCCAACGTCAACACCACCGGCTTCAAGAGCTCACGGACGAGCTTCGAGGACGCGTTCGCGCAGACCCTCCGCGCGGCAGGCGCCCCGGTCGCCGGCGGCATCGGCGGCACCAACGCGACGCAGATCGGCCTCGGCGTGCAGCTGGGCGGCACCGAGGCGAACATGACCGAGGGCTCGATCCAGAGCACCGGCAACCCGCTCGACGCGGCCATCCAGGGCAACGGCTGGTTCGCGGTCACGAGCGACCCGACCGTCTCGAACGCCTCGTGGAACTTCACCCGCGACGGCGACTTCACGACCGACCAGGCCGGCAACCTCGTCACCCGCGGCGGCCAGTACGTCGTCGGCTTCGCCGTCAACTCGGGCACCGGCGCCCTCACGACGACGCCGGGGACGCCTGCCAAGATCCAGATCCCGGCGAATGCCCAGTCCGTCGCGATCGGCGCGAACGGCATGGTCACCGCGATCGTGAGCGGCGCCCAGTACTACTGCGGCCAGATCGCGCTGCAGACGTTCAGCAACGAGGACGGCCTGATGCGGCAGTCCGGGAACACCTACGTCTCCTCGACGAACGCCGGCCCGAACGGCTACGTCGCCGGCGTCACGCCGAACGGCGTCCTGAACGCCCCGGCCAGCGCGGCCGCGGGCACCGGGTCGCTCGTGCCGGGCGCGCTCGAGATGTCGAACGTCGACCTCGCGGCCGAGTTCACGAGCATGATCACGGCGGAGCGCGGGTTCCAGGCCAACGGCCGGGCGATCACGACCGCCGACGAGATGCTCCAGGAGCTCGTGAACCTGAAGCACTAAGCGGACTAGGTGCGGCGGCGGGTCGCGCGTGACCCGCCGCCGGCGCCGTCCTCCGAGGGGAGCCACGATGATCGAACTGCACAGACTTCACCAGCCGGACGAGCCGGTCTATCTGAACCCCGACCTGATGCTCTCGGTCGAGGCGACGCCGGACACCGTCATCACGCTGGCGACGCACGGGAAGATCCTCGTCTCCGAGCCGCCGTCGGTCGTGGCGGCCCGCGTGCGCGAGTGGAAGGCCGAGATCCTGGCGGCGGCGTTCGCGAACCGCAAGCCGAGCCACATCGAGCTCGTCGCGACCACCGCATCCGTCCCGGTCATGCCGCTTCCCGAGCACGACGACGACTAGACGGGATCCGGCCCTCAAGCGGGGCCGGATCCTGCCGATAAGTCCAGCAGAGCACAGCCAGGACGGCTGGTGAATTCCGAGGGAACGGAGCTCGATGAAGCAGTCGACGGGTATCGGCATGGGCATGGCAGTCGCCGTGCTTCTGCTGTCGGTGATCATGGAAGGCGGCAACCCTGCCGCGCTCCTCAACATCCCGGCACTCCTGATCGTGGGCGGCGGCACCTTCGGCGCAACGCTCTCCTCCACGAGCTTCGCGCTGGCGAAGCAGATGCCGAAGCTGGCGATCCTCGCGATCAAGGGCGAGGAGATCGAGCCCGGCGGCGTCGTGCCGCTGATGGTGCGCCTGTCGGAGAAGGCGCGCCGCGAAGGCGTGCTCGCCCTCGAGGACGAGCTCCAGCAGATCGACGACCCGTTCACCCGCAAGGGCCTCCAGCTCGTCGTCGACGGCGCCGACTCGGAGATCGTCCAGGCGATCCTCGGCGCGGAGATCGACACGACGCGCGCCCGCCACGTGCGCAACGCCACGCTCTTCCAGACCGCCGGCGGCTTCGCGCCGACCCTCGGCATCCTCGGCACCGTCCTCAGCCTCGTCCACGTGCTCGAGAACCTCTCGTCGCCGTCGACGCTCGGCCACTCGATCGCGGGCGCGTTCCTCGCGACCCTCTACGGCGTCGGCAGCGCGAACCTGATGCTCCTC
>JAFAIV010000017.1 GCA_019236545.1 Actinomycetota bacterium
TCGCCTTTCCAGTAGCCACGCAGCGTATCGCGATACTTGTCGTTCCACTCGTTCCAGCCCGGTGGGAAGTTACCGACCTGATAGCCGCCGCTGCCGATGTCCCAGGGCTCCGCGCTCAGCTTCACCTGCGAGAGCACCGGATCCTGATGGATCACGTCGAAGAACGCCGACAGCCGGTCGACGTCGAACAGCTCCCGCGCCAGGGCCGAGGCGAGGTCGAAGCGGAACCCGTCGACGTGGCAGTCGATCACCCAGTAGCGCAGCGAGTCCATGATCAGCCGCAGCACGCTGGGGTGAACCGGGTTAAGCGAATTGCCGGTCCCGGTGAAGTCCATGTAGTGGCGAGGGTCGTCGGGGACGAGCCGGTAGTAGCTGGCGTTGTCGACGCCCTTGAAGCTGAGCATCGGGCCGAGGTGGTTGCCCTCGGCGGTGTGGTTGTAGACGACGTCGAGGATCACCTCGATCCCGGCCCGGTGCAGCGCCTTGACCATCCCCTTGAACTCGCGCACCTGCTCGCCGTGGGTGCCGGTCGCGGAGTAGAGCGCGTGCGGCGCGAGGTAGCCGATCGACGAGTACCCCCAGTAGTTGGTCAGGCCGCGGTCGTGGAGGAAGCCCTCGTCGGCGATGTGGTGGATCGGCAGGAGCTCGACGGCGGTGACGCCGAGGCCGCGCAGGTACTCGAGCGACGGCTCCGAGGCGAGGCCGGCATAGGTGCCGCGCAGGTCGTCGCGCACACCCGAGTGCCGCTGCGTGAATCCTTTCACGTGCGCCTCGTAGATGATCATGTCCTCCCACGGGTGGTTCGGCGGTGCGTCGTCCTCCCACTCGAAGCTCGGGTCGATCACGACCGACTTCGGGATCGCGGCGGCGTCGTCCTCGTCGTCGAGCTCGAGGTCGGCGTCGGGGTCGTCCGCGTTCGGGATGTACGGCAGCGTGTTCGCCATGTCCCACAGCACTGGCCCCTCGATCGCCTTCGCGTACGGGTCGATCAGGAGCTTGTGCGGGTTGAAGCGGTGGCCGGAGCCCGGGTCGTACGGGCCGTGGACGCGGTAGCCGTAGCGCACGCCGGGGCCGACACCGGGGAGGTAGCAGTGCCAGTTGTGCGCCGTGACGTCGCGCACCTCGATCCGCGTCTCGTGGTTCTGCTCGTCGAACAGGCAGAGCTCGATGCCCTGCGCGTTCTCCGAGAAGATCGAGAAGTTCGTCCCGTTCCCGTCCCACGTGGCCCCCAGCGGGAACGGCCGACCCGGCCAGATCTCCGTCAACGGCGCAGCTCCACGGTGTGCGCGTCGAAGTCCGCGACGAGCGTCACGCCGCCGCGCCGCAGGCGCAGAACGCGGCCGTCGACCTCCGCGTGCAGCTCGCGCGGCAGGACGCGGTGCAGCGCGAGCAGCTCGCGGTAGAGGTCGTCGGGCTCGCGCGGGTCGAGCTTCGAGCGCAGGAACGTCTCGACGTCCTGCGGGTCGGGCACCTCCTCACCGGAGAACGCGGCGAACTCCTCGAACTCGCGCTTCCGCCCCTCGCGCGTCGCCTCGGCGATCGCCCGGTCGATGTGGTCGGTGAAGAACTGGAACGGCCGCGTCTCGAGATACTCCTCGCCCATGAAGAGCAACGGCGTGCACGTGGAGAAGAGCGTCACGGCCGCGGCGAGCCGGAGCGCGTCGGGGGGGAGGCGGTCGCCCAGCGCGCGGTTGCCGACCTGGTCGTGGTTCTGCGCGCAGATCACGAGCCGGCGCGGGTCGTGGCCGCGGCCGCGCAGGTCCTCGACGAGCGCGTCGAGCGAGCCCTCGTGGTTCGCGTAGTAGCCCTCGCGCTCGCCGGTCAGGAGGACGTGCAGCTCGTGGTGCGAGCGGTCCGCCCACTGCGCGTCGTGGCCCCACTCCTCGATCGGCCGCCAGTCGTCGATCTCCATCTCGGAGACGACGAGGGCGTCGCCGACGCGCCGCTTGATCTCGGCGCAGACGTGGAGCGGCGAGTCGTCGAAGATCGCGTGGACCGCGTCGAGGCGGAGGCCGTCGACGCCGTACTCGTTCACCCACAGCTCCGCGTTCTGGATCGCCCACTCGCGCACTCCCTGTTGTTCGTAGTCGATCGCGTCGCCCCAAAACGTGTGGTGGCGGTCGGTGAAGTAGGGGCCGAATGCGCGCAGCGCCTCGTTGCCGGGGCCGACGTGGTTGTAGACGACGTCGAGGATCACGCCGAGCCGCTCGCGATGCGCCGCCGCCACGAGGCGCTCGAGCCCCTCCGGACCGCCGTACGCGGGGTGGGGCGCGGACGTGAAGAGGCCGTCGTAGCCCCAGCCGCGGTCGCCGGGGAAGGTCGCGACCGGCATCAGCTCGATCGCGGTGACGCCGAGCTCGCGCAGCTCGCGCAGGCGCGGGATGACGCCGTCGAAGGTGCCCTCCTCGCTGAACGTGCCGACGTGGAGCTCGTAGATCACGAGCTCGTCGAGCGAGAGCCCGAGCCGTGGCCGGGGGCGGACGTCCACGACGCGGGACGGCCCGCGGACGCCCTCGGGCTGGAAGCGCGAACACGGGTCGGGCCAGGGCTTCCCGTCCGCGACGAGCCAGTAGTCGTCGCCGGTCTCGAGCGGCACGAACCCTGCCCAGACGCCGCCGCCCATCTCTTGGAGCGGGTGGTCCTCGCCGTCGGCGCGCACCGCGACCTCGCGAGGCGTCGGCGCCCAGACGGCCACCCGCGTCTCGCCGTCCTCGAGCGGGAACGCGCCGAGGCGCTCGAAGGCCGTCACGGTCTCACCCTGCATCGATCACCCCTACCCACTACCGGCCGGTCGCGTAACCCTGCATCCCGCGCGGGTTCGCGCCGGCGCGCAGCCGGCCGTCCGGATCGCGCGAGACCGCGCTCACGCGCCCGAGCGTCCAGGAGCCGGAGACCTCGACCTCGTGGCCGCGCCCACGCAGGCCGGCGAGCGCCTGCTCGCTCGCGCGGTCCTCGACGGCGACATGGCGCGACCGCGTCTCCCGCGGGTAGAAGCTCGACGGGAACGCCTCGGTGTGGTGGCCGGGCGCATCGATCGCCGCCTGCAGGTCGAGCCCGTGGTGCGCGTGGGCGAGGAAGGTGTTGAGCGTCCACTG
>JAFAIV010000083.1 GCA_019236545.1 Actinomycetota bacterium
GGACGCGGGTGACGATGCTCTTCCCGGAGAGCGGCATCGGCTTCCGGCTCTTCCCGAAGGACCTGTCCGACTCCGTCACGGACTACTACCGCGAGAAGGGAGTCGACGTCCTGGCGCACGAGCGCGTCGTCGCGGCGCGGAACGGCGTCGTCGACACCGCGCAGGGCGCGACGCTCGAGGTCGACGCGATCGTCGCCGGGCTCGGCGTCGCCCCCAACACGGAGCTCGCCGAGGCGGCGGGGCTGGTGGTGGACGACGGGATCGTCGTCGACGAACGCGGCCGCTGCCCCGGGCACGAGGACGTCTTCGCGGCCGGCGACGTCGCGCGCTTCCCGGTCGCCGCGCTCGGGCGCTCGCTGCGGATCGAGCACGAGGACCACGCGAACACGCACGGCCGCGTCGTCGGCGCGAACACGGCCGGCGCCGACACCCCGTACGATCACCTGCCGTTCTTCTACTCCGACCTCTTCGACCTCGGCTACGAGGCGGTCGGGCTCGTCGACTCGCGCCTCGATGTGGTCGAGGAGTGGCAGGAGCCGTTCCGCAAGGGCGTCGTCCGCTACCTCGAGGACGGCCGGGTGCGCGGCGTCCTCCTCTGGAACGTCTGGGACAAGCTCGATTCCGCCCGCGACCTGATCCGCGCGGGCGAGGGGGCGCTTGTCTAGCGCGCTCGCGCGCTCGCGGAAGGCGCGGGCGGGGACGGACTGGGTCTGCGAGCTCGTCTTCCGGCCGGTCGCGCATCTCGTCGTGCTCGCGCTCGCGCCGCTGCGCGTGCCGCCGCCCGCGGTCGTGCTCGCGTCGGGCGTGGCCGGGATCGCGGGCGCGGTCGAGCTCGCGCGCGGGCACCTCGTCGTCGCGGCGCTCCTCGTCCAGCTCAAGACGATCCTCGACAACGCGGACGGACAACTCGCCCGGCTGACGGGCCGCGTGACCGCGCTCGGCCGCTACCTCGACTCGGAGATGGACCTCGTCGTGGACGCTGCGCTCTTCGCGGGGCTCGGCTGGTGGAGCGGTAACGCGGCCGCCGCGCTCGTCGGCTTCCTCGCGCTGACGACCGTGCTCAACGTCAACTTCAACGTCGAGCGCCTCTACCGCGGCGGTGGCCCGGCCTCGCCCGACGGCCGGGGCCGCGCGACCGCCGCGCTACGGCGCGTCTACGCCCTCCTCTACGCGCCTCAGGACCGGCTCGTCGAGCGCTACGCCGAGTGGCGGCTGCGCGGGCGGAGCGAGGCAGAGCGCGCGGCGTGGAACGACCGCGGAACCGTCGCGGTGCTCGCCAACCTCGGCATGTCGCCGCAGCTGCTCGTCCTCGGCGCGCTGACGGCCGCCGGTCATCCCCTCGTCTACGTCTGGGTCGTGCTCGCGCAGCTCGGCCTCGTCGCCGCGCTGGCGCTCCGCAGGGAGGCGCTGGTGCGCGGCTCCTTCACCCGCGAACAGGAGGTCACATGAGCGTCGTCCGCCTCTGCGAGGACCGCGAGGGCCCGCGCGTCATCCCCGCCGAGGAGTGGCGCCGCTACGAGGCCAACCTCGGCGAGATCCTCTGCGCCCTCGGCATGGACCTCGACACGCCCGGGACGCAGGACACGCCGCGCAGACTGCTCGAGGCGCTCTACGACGCGACCGCCGGCTACGACGGCGACCCGAAGCTCCGCACCGCGTTCCCGTCCGAGCGACCCGAGCACGTCGATGGGTCGTACGGCCAGATCGTCGAGGGCCCGATCGCCTTCTTCTCGCTCTGCGAGCACCACGCGCTGCCGTTCCACGGCACGGCGCACGTCGCCTACGTCGCCGGGGACGAGATCCTCGGCATCTCGAAGCTGACGCGGCTCGTGCGGCTGTACGCGCGCCGCTTCACGGTGCAGGAGCGGCTCGGGGAGCAGATCGCGGACGGCCTCGTCGAGCTCGTCGGCGCCCGCGGCGTCGCGGTGCACCTCCGCGCCGCGCACCTCTGCACCCAGATGCGCGGCGTCGAGGAGGAGGGCTCGCGCACCGCGACGACGTTCTGGCGCGGCCTGTACGCGCAGGACGAGTCGCTGCGGCGCGAGTTCCTGAGCATGATCCGCTAGGTGGAGCCGCTCGAGCTGCTGGAGGAGGCGCCCGGCCTGCCCCGCTGGGAGCTCCCGGCCGAGCTGGAGCGGCTCTACGGCGGCCCGCTCGGCTTCGACGAGCCGTGCCTCGTCGCCAACTTCGTCCAGACTCTCGACGGCGTCGTGGCGATCCCGGACGTGCCGGGGTCGAACGCGCTCGTCGCAGACGGGAGCGAGCAGGACAAGTTCCTGATGGGCCTGCTGCGCGCGTGCGCCGACGCGATCGTGATCGGCTCGGGGACGATGCTCGCCTCGGAGAAGGGCCGCTGGCGACCGGAAGGGCCCCACCCCGCGTCCGCCGAGCTCTTCCGCGAGCTGCGCGCGTCGCGCGGGAGACCGGAGCTGCCCGAGGTCGCGGTCGTCACGACCGGCGGCTCGTTCGACCCGGCGCATCCGCTCGTGCAGTCGGGCGCGCTCGTCCTGACGACGGAGCGTGCCGCCGCGGACATTCGCGCCGCCGTCCCGCCCGTCGCCGAAGTCGTCGCCGTGAACGAGGGCGACGCGGTGAATCTGGCCGAGGCCGTCGCCGTCCTCCGCGGGCGCGGCCACCGCCTGATCCTCTCGGAGGCCGGCCCGCACGTGACCGGCGAGCTCGTCGCGTCACGCCTCGTCGACGAGCTCTTCCTCACCGTCTCGCCGCTCATCGCCGGGCGCTTCGCCGATCCGCGGCTCTCGCTGGTCGAGGGCGTCGAGCTCCTGCCCGAGGTACGGGTCGAGGGCGAGCTGCGCTCCGTACGACGGGCCGGGAGCCACCTGATGCTGCGGTACGCGTTTCCTCGGATGTGAGAGCCGCGGCCCGGCGCGACCATCCCGGCATGTCAGCAACGGAACTCCATCGCGACCTCGAGGAGCTCCGGCTCGCGGCGCGCACGGTGCGCTCGCAGACCGTCGCCGAGCGACGGGCGACCTGCCAGCGGCTCGCTGCCGTCGTCGAGGAGCACGTCGAGCCGGACGGCGCGATCGCCCGCTGGGCGGCAGCGCTCGAAGGCGCCGACATGGGCGACGTCGACCTGTTGCAGGAGCTGCTGTACGGTCTCGACGCGCTCGTCCGCGTGCACCTCGCGCCGGACGCCGAGCCGCCCGAGAAGTCGCCCGGCTACTACTGAGCCGCTAGCCGAGCCGCTTGTAGAGCCGATCGATCAGCTCGGGCATCGCCTCGAGCTTCTCGGTGATCGTCCGCAGCCGGTACTCGCGGAAGTGCTCCGGCTCGACCTCGAGCGCGTCGGCGAGCGTCTTCACGACGTCGTTCGAGGGCACCGGCCGGTTCCCGTGGACGAGGTGGTTCAGGTAGCCGGCGGAGAGCTTGGTGCGCGCGGCGAGCTCGCGGTAGGTCACGTTCGCCTCCGCCATCAGGCGCTCCATCGTCGGACCGAACGCCTCCTCGCTGAACCTCCGCCGCCGCGCCATCACGCTCCCTTGCCCAGGTCGGCAACATCTAATCGCTTTTCCTCGCCCGTCGCGCGGTCGCGGACGTCGACCTTGCCGTCCTCGAGGCTCTTCTTGCCCGCGGTGACGCGGATCGGGCA
>JAFAIV010000086.1 GCA_019236545.1 Actinomycetota bacterium
GCGTACAGCTCCTCGTCGCGGAGCGCGCCGAGCTTGCGGATGTGGCCGAAGACCGAGCGCATGTGCGTGACGGCGTTGACGATGTCGCCGGTGCCGGCCTCGCCCTTCGTGCGGATCATGGCCGCGCCCTCCGCGATGCGCCGGAGCGCCTCGCCGAGGTTCGTCGCGCCGCACACGAACGGGACGTCGAACTGCCACTTGTCGACGTGGTGCTCGAGGTCGGCCGGGGTGAGCACCTCGGATTCGTCGATGTAGTCGATCTCGAGCGCCTGCAGGATCTGAGCCTCGGCGAAGTGGCCGATGCGGCACTTGGCCATGACCGGGATGGACACGGCCTCCTGGATGCCGCGGATCATCTCCGGGTCGGACATGCGCGCGACGCCGCCGTCGCGGCGGATGTCGGCGGGGACGCGCTCGAGCGCCATCACCGCGACCGCGCCGGAGGCCTCCGCGATCTTCGCCTGCTCGGCGTCGACCACGTCCATGATCACCCCGCCCTTGAGCATCTCGGCGAGGCCCGTCTTCACGCGCATCGTCCCGTATTCGGCCATGTCGGCCAGTCTAGCCCGGGCGGGTCAGGCGTGGAGGCAGGCGAGCGTCTCGCTCAGCTCGGCCTGGCTGGGCGTCGTCGTCCAGACGAGGACGGCGTTGCCGGACGAGCGCATCACGTCGCGGATGTGCCGCTTGTAGACGCCCTGGGCGAAGCGCTTGAACGCACGCTCGGTGCCGGGGACGCCGCTCGCGCCCTGCGTGAACGCGATCAGGACGGTGTTGCCGCTCTTCGCGGTCGCCCGCAGGCCGCCGTTGTCGGCGTTGCCGGCGATCAGGCCGAGCTTCGCCGAGTCGGTCGTGATCTTCGTGAAGCCCTTCCCACGCAGACAGGCAATCGTGCCCTTGGCGGTGTAGACGGAGCTGGCGCTGCTCGACCCGCCGCTGCTCGAGCTCCCGCCGGAGGACGACGAGCCGCCCGACGACGAGCTCGACGAGCCGGACGAGCCGCAGCCCGCGGCGACGAAGGCGAGGACCGCGAGCGCGAGGAGGGCCGCAAGCGCGCGTGACATCGCGGGCGACTGTAGCCGCGCCGCCCGACGGATCGGCGGGCGAGCGATCACCGCCATCCGCCTGGTCTGCGATACCTGGCCGAACGACTCCAGTAGAGGAGGGGCGATGAAGGACTTCCGGCAGTTCCTGCTCCGCGGCAACGTCGTCGACCTGGCGGTCGCGGTCGTCATCGGCGCGGCGTTCGGCGCCGTCGTGACCGCGCTCGTCGCCGACCTGATCACGCCGCTGATCGCGGCGATCGGCGGCAAGCAGGACTTCAGCAACCTCACCTTCACGATCCACCACAGCCGCTTCCTCTACGGCTCGTTCGTCAACGCACTGCTCGCGTTCGTGACGATCGCGGCGGCCGTGTTCTTCCTCGTCGTGAAGCCGGTCAACGCGCTGATGGCGAGGCGCCGGACGGAGGCGCCCGTCGACCAGACGACGCGCCAGTGCCCGGAGTGCCTGAGCGAGATCCCGAAGGCCGCGCGCCGCTGCGCCTTCTGCACCGCCGAGGTGGGCGCGGCGCCGGCCTAGGGCGAGGCGCCGAGATACGTCGCGTGCCGCGGCCGCGGCACCTCGCCTCGGGCGAGCTGGCCTTCGACCTGGGCGAGCACGTGGCCGCGGAACTCGCTCGTCGTGCGCCACGTGTAGCTCTCGCGGCGCGGCACCCAGGTCACCGCCTCGATCGTCCAGTCGTCCGTCCAGAGCGCGCGGACGGCCGAGCGCGGGATGTCGACGAACCGCCAGAGCACCCGCCGGCGGCGTCGCGCGGGCAGCTGAATGCGGTAGGCGTAGATCTCCCACTTCCGCCCCTCGGGATCCCGGCAGCGCGCGCTCGGGCGGAAGACGCTCACCTCGTCAGGCTACGCTGCCGCGCGATGAGGACGCTCCTCGCCGCCGTGCTCGTCGCACTCGCGCTCGCCGCGCCCGCCGCGGCCGGGCCGAACCCCGCGCTCCTGCATCCGGGCTCGCTGAACGCGAAGGCGCCCGCGACCTACAGGGTGAAGGTCACGACGACCAAGGGCGCCTTCGTGATCACCGTCCACCGCACCTGGGCGCCGCTCGGCGCCGACCGGTTCTACAACCTCGTCAAGGCCGGCTTCTACGACGGCGATCCGCTCTTCCGCGTCCTGCCAGGCTTCGTCGTCCAGTGGGGCATCAGCCCATATCCCGAGGTCTCGAAGGCGTGGCTGAGCCAGACGATCAAGGACGACCCGGTCCGCCATTCGAACACGCCCGGGACGGTCGCGTTCGCCGCCACGTCGCAGCCGAACTCGCGGACGACCCAGGTCTTCGTCAACACCGGCAGCAACGCGAATCTCGACCAGTACGGCTTCGCGCCGTTCGGCATGGTCACGAGCGACATGACCGCGCTGCAGAAGCTCTACAGCGGCTACGGCGAGACGGCGTCGAACGACCAGGCGCAGCTGACGACCCAGGGAGCCGCGTTCGTGCAGAAGCACTTCCCGAAGCTCGACCGGATCGTCAGCGCACGCGTCGTCGGCTAGCCGGCGGAGGCGCCGAGCCCGACCGGGCAGGCGACGCCGGTGCCGCCGAGGCCGCAGTACCCGTTCGGGTTCTTGGCCAGGTACTCCTGGTGGTACGGCTCGGCGTAGTAGAACGGCCCCGCCTCCGCGAGCTCGGTCGTGATCTCGCCGAAGCCGGAGCGCGTCAGCTCCGCCTGGAACATCTCCCGCGTCGCCTCGGCCAGCTCGCGCTGCGCGTCGCCGGCCCAGTAGATCGCCGAGCGGTACTGCGTGCCGACGTCGTTGCCCTGGCGGTTGCCCTGCGTCGGGTCGTGGTTCTCCCAGAACAGGCGCAGGATCTCCTCGGCGGAGACCTTCGCCGGGTCGAAGACGACGAGGACTGCCTCGGTGTGGCCGGTGCGGCCGCTGCAGACCTCCTCGTACGTCGGGTTCGGCGTGTAGCCGCCCGCGTAGCCGACCGCCGTCGTGTAGACGCCGTCGGCGCGCCAGAACACGCGCTCCGCGCCCCAGAAGCAGCCCATGCCGACGACGAGCTGCTCGAGCCCGGCCGGGAACGGCGGCTCGAGCGGCGTGCCGAGCACCTCGTGCCGCGCGGGCACGACCATCTTCTCGTCGCGCCCGGGCAAGGCCTCGTCCGGGCCGACCTGCTTGACCATCTTCTCGAAGAGGAACATGGACGGAAGGGTACGGCTGCGGCCCGGGCTGGGCGGTTAACGGTTCCTTACCGCCCCACGTGCAGCTCCTCCTCGAGCGGGCCCGTCACCTCCTTCGCCGCCCGCTCCTCGAGCTGCTTCTCCTTGCGCTTCAGGTACCAGAGGCCCGCGACGAGGAGCAGCGCCGCCGCGACGCCGATGACGATGTCGACCTTCGTGCTCACGCCCTTCAGCGAGGAGCCGGCCTCGTAGTACGCGACGCCGTAGACGGTCGCCCAGACGACGCCGCCGGCGGCGTTGAAGAAGAGGAAGCGCTTCCACTCCATCCCGTTCGCGCCGGCGAGGAAGGCCGCGTACGTGCGCAGGATCGAGACGAAACGCCCGAAGAAGACGACGCGGCCGCCGTAGCGGCGGAAGAACCAGATCGCGACGCGGAGCCGCGCCTCCGAGAGCCCGACCTTCGATCCGTACCGGAGCAGCAGCCGCGCGCCGCCGAAGCGGCCGATCGCGAAGCCGATGTTGTCGCCGATGATCGCGCCGGCGGTCGCGACGAGGATCACCCACCAGATCTGCAGCTTGTGCGTCGTCCCGGCGTAGAGCGCCGCGGAGATCAGGGCGGTCTCGCCGGGCAGCGGGATGCCGAGGCTCTCCGCCATCACGAGCAGGAAGACGACCCAGTAGCCGTACGACGACAGCCAGTGGTCGATCGTCCCGCCGCCGAAGAACAACCCGATGCTCACGAGATCCTCACGTTCACGCGGCATTCTCCACAGGTGATCGAGGCCCGGGGGCTGACGAAGGACTATGGGGAGAAGCGCGCCGTCGACGGCCTCTCCTTCACCGTCGAGCCGGGCGTCGTCACCGGCTTCCTCGGCCCGAACGGCTCCGGGAAGTCGACGACGATGCGGCTCATCCTCGGCCTCGACCGGCCGACGACCGGCGACGTCACCGTCAACGGCAAGCACTACCGCGACCACGCGGCGCCGCTGCACGAGGTCGGCGCGCTGCTCGAGGCGCGCTCCGTCCACACCGGCCGGAGCGCCTACAACCACCTCCTCGCGCTCGCGCAGACGCACGGGATCCCGAAGCGCCGCGTCCAGGAGCTGATCGACCTCGTCGGCCTGCACGATGTCGCGCGCAAGCGCGCGGGCCAGTTCTCGCTCGGCATGGGCCAGCGCCTGGGCATCGCGACCGCGCTGCTCGGCGACCCGTCGACCGTGATCCTCGACGAGCCGGTGAACGGCCTCGACCCGGAGGGGATCCACTGGATCCGCAACCTCCTCAAGGGCCTCGCCGCCGAGGGACGGACGGTCTTCGTGTCGTCGCACCTGATGAGCGAGATGTCGCTCACCGCGGACCGGCTCGTCGTGATCGGCCGCGGCAAGCTGATCGCGGACACGACGGTCGAGGACTTCGTCGAGCGCGCCTCGGAGAAGATCGTCCTCGTCCGCTCGCCCGAGGCGGAGCGGCTGCGCGACGCGCTTGCCGGTCCCGGGATCTCCTTCGTGGACGCCGAGCGCGGCGCGCTCGAGGTGCACGGGCTCTCCGCGGAGCAGATCGGCGACGCCGCAGCTGCCGCCGGGATCGCCCTCCACGAGCTGACGCCGCAGCAGGCGACGCTCGAGGAGGCGTTCATGAACCTGACGCGCGAGGACGTCGAGTTCGGCCACGTCGAGGAAGGCGTCGCCGCGTGAGCGCCGTCGCCGCCCGCGTCCCGCGCCTCGAGCACGTCGGCCGCGTCACGCAGGCCCGCGTCTTCCTCTCCGAGTGGACGAAGTTCCGCTCGCTGCGGTCGACGCTCTGGTCGCTCGGCGTCGGGATGCTGCTCACGGTCGCGTTCCCGATCCTGTTCGCCTTCGTCACCTCCGCGCGCTGGGGGCACATGTCGCCCGAGGAGCGCGCCTCGCGCTCGCCGATGGACATCGCGCTCGCGGGCGTCAACGTGGCGCAGCTCGCGATCGCGGTGCTCGGTGTCCTCGTCATCTCGGGCGAGTACTCGACCGGGATGATCCGCGCGACGATGACCGCTGTCCCGAAGCGCCTGCCGGTGCTGTGGGCGAAGGTGGGCCTCTACGCGCTCGTCTCGTTCGTCCTGATGGTGCCCGCGGTGTTCGTCGCGTTCTTCGCGAGCCAGGCGATCCTCGACCGGCACCACATCCTCCAGATCTCGATCTCGCAGCCGGGCGTCGCGCGGTCGCTGCTCGGCGGCGCGCTCTACGTGACGCTCGTCGGCGTGTTCGCGCTCGGGATCGGCGCGATCGTCCGCAACACCGCGGGCGGCATCGCCACGTTCAGCGGCATCTTCTTCGTCATCCCGCCGCTGATGAACATCCTCCCCACCTCGTGGAACAACGCGATCAGCCAGTACCTGCCGAGCGAGGCGGGGCGGCAGCTGTTCGCGCTCCAGCACGCCGACCACACGCTGACGCCGCTCGCGGGCGGGCTGCTGATGGTCGCGTACTGCGCGTTCGTCGTCGGGCTGGCGGCGTTCCTGCTCGTTCGCCGCGACGTCTGATGCCACCATCTCCCCGGTGAGCGGGGAGAGTCGAGGCAGGCGATTCGCGGAGGCGGCGCTCGCGGCGGGATCCGCCGTCGCGGACAAGGGGAAGGAACGGCTGACGGTCGCGCTCGGCGGCGCGGAACGGACGCGCGTGATCGTCGTGCTCGCCGCGGTCCTCGGCCTCAGCGGCGCCGACGCGGCGACCGTCGGCGCGTCGGCGACCGAGCTCCGGGCCGGCCTCCACATCACGAACACGGACATCGGGCTGCTCGTCGCGGTCAGCTCGCTCGTCGGCGCGGTGGCGACGCTGCCGTTCGGCGTGCTCGCCGACCGCGTGCGCCGGACGCGCGTGCTCGGCGCGACGATCGTCCTCTGGGGCGCGGCGATGATCTGGAGCGCCACCGCCTCGAACTTCGGCGACCTGCTGACGACGCGGCTCTTCCTCGGCGCGGTCACGGCGTCGGCGGGGCCGCTCGTCGCGTCGCTCGTCGGCGACTGGTTCGGGAGCTGGGAGCGCGGCCGGATCTGGGGCGCGATCCTCGCCGGGGAGTACCTGGGCGCGGGGATCGGCTTCGCGATCACCGGCAACATCGCCGCCGCCTCCTGGCGCGCCGCGTTCGTCGTCCTCGCGCTGCCCGCGTTCGCGCTCGCCGTCACGGTCTGGCGGCTGCGCGAGCCGGAGCGCGGCGGAAAGGGCGTCCTCGCGTCCGACCACGGGCCGCCGCCGCCCGAGGCGCTCGCCGAGGAGGGCGAGCAGGAGACGGACGCGCAGCGGCTCGCGCGCGAGCGCGGCGTCGAGCCGGACCCGAAGCTCGTGATCTCGCCGTCCGCGGCGGCCCGGATGGGGCTGGTGCGCGCGACGAGGTACGTGCTGCGCGTGCGGACGAACCTCGTCCTGATCCTCGCGAGCGCGTGCGGCTACTACTTCCTCGCCGGCGTCCAGACCTTCGGCGTCGAGTTCTCGCGCGACCAGTACGGCGTCGACACCGCGCTCGCCAACCTCCTCCTGCTCGCGATCGGCGGTGGCGCGCTGGCCGGCGTCCTCGCGAGCGGGACGATCAGCGACCTGCTCCTGCGGCGCGGACGGCTGAACGCGCGCATCGTCACGCCGGCCGTCGCGGCGGCGGCGACGTTCGTCCTCTTCGTCCCGGCGATCTTCACGCGCAGCGCGGCGACCGCCCTCCCCTACCTGATCGCGGCGGCGTTCTTCCTCGGCGCGCAGAATCCGCCGCTCGACGCGGCGCGGCTCGACATCATGCCGCCGCGCCTGTGGGGGCGGGCCGAGGCGGTGCGGACACTGCTCCGCTCGCTGGCCCAGGCGCTCGCGCCGCTGCTCTTCGGCGCGGTCTCCGACCACGTCTTCGGCGGCGGGCGCTCCGGCCTCCAATGGACGTTCGCGGTCATGCTCGTGCCGCTCGGGGCGAGCTCGTACTTGCTCTTCCAGGGGCTCCGGCACTACTCGCGGGACGTCGCGACCGCCGCGGCGTCGGCTGGCTACGCTGGCCCGGCATGAGCGCGGC
>JAFAIV010000127.1 GCA_019236545.1 Actinomycetota bacterium
TCGTCCGGGCCCTCGGCGGCGTCCTCGTGGACGAGGGCGAGCCGTGCGAACTCCTCTTCGACACCGCCGGCAGGGTCGGCGGCGAGGCGGAGCGCGTGGTGACGATCTCCGACGAGCTGCCCGGCGCGACCTACTTCGTCGTCGAGCCGGACGGCGCGCAGCTTGCATCGCTGCCCGAGCTGCGGTCTGAGGTCGACTCCGTCTTCCCGTTCGAGGAGTTCCAGGCCGCGTTCGACCGCAGCGCGGCCCGCGGCAAGCGTGGCAAGGTTGTCCTGGATGTCGCAGGAACGTAAGGCCCAGTTCTTCGCCACGCTGCATCGCGGCGAGCCCTTCGTGATCCCGAACCCGTGGGATGCGGGCTCGGCGCGCGTGCTCGAGGCGATCGGGTTCAGGGCGCTGGCGACGACGAGCAGCGGCTTCGCGTTCACACTCGGCAAGGTCGACGGCGGCGCGACGCTCGACGAGGTCTGCGCCCACATCACGGCGCTCGACCGCGCGTCGAAGCTGCCGGTCTCGGCCGACCTCGAGAACGGCTACGGCACCTCGCCGTCGGCCGCGGCGCACGCCGTCTCCCGCGCCGCGGAGGCGGGAGCGGTCGGCGCCTCGATCGAGGACTGGGACCCGTCCGGCCGGATCTACGACCTCAACGAGGCGGCCGAGCGCGTCGCCGCGGCGGTCGAGGTCTCACGCCACTTCGGCTTCCCGTTCATGCTCGTCGGCCGCGCCGAGAACCACATCCGCGGCAATCCCGACCTCGAGGACACCGTCGCGCGCCTACAGGCGTACGAGGCTGCGGGCGCGGACGTGCTCTACGCGCCGGGGCTGCGCAGCGTCGAGGCGATCCGGGCGGTGTGCGGCGCGGTCTCGAAGCCGGTGAACGTCCTCGCCGTGCCGGGGTTGACGGCGGCGGAGATCTTCGCGGCCGGCGCGCAGCGGATCAGCGTCGGCGGCTCGCTCGCATGGGTTGCGGCCAAGGCGCTCGCGGACGCGGCGACGGCGATCAAGGAGGACGGCGACCTCTCGTCGCTCAACGCCCGGCTCCCGCTGGGCGAGTGGCTCGCCTGAAGCAGGCCAGCTCCGCACCGCGGGGCCACATCCACTTGGTCGCCAGGGGACCGGAGGACGACGGCGCGAAGCTGGTCCTGCGGGTCCGTTTATCGGCGAACCTGTGGAAAACTTCAGGCGGCCGGGAGCGCGCAGCTCGCGGCGACGAGCGCGGCGGCCTGCGCCTGCTCCTCCGTCCGCGTCCGCGACAGCACGCCCGGGTGATCCGTGTACAGGTGCAGGACGTCCGGGATCACGACCGGGTCGGTGGCCTCGAGCAGCCGCACGTAGAGGTCGAAGTCCGCGGCCGTCTCGATCGCCGGGTCGCCGCTGAAACCGCCGAGGCGGCGGAAGAGGTCGAGGCGGTAGCAGATCGCGGCGCCGAGGAGCATGTCGCCGGCGCGGGTCGCCTCGACGCACTCCTGCGTCCCGCCGCGCACCCACTGCACGACGTCGTTCACGTCGACGATGTGCGTCGTGCCGACCACCATCTCGGCCGTCCCGATCACCTCGTGGTAGCGGGCGAGCGCCTCGGGGACGAGCCGGTCGTCGTCGGCGAGCGAGAGGGCGAGCTCGCCGGTCGCGTGGACGAAGCCGCGGTTCAGCGCGTCGGTCAAGCCTGTCGCGGGCTCCCAGCGGTAGACGACGCGCGGGTCGTCGGGCATGAGGTCCTCGACCCGGTCGGTGCCGTTGTCGAGGACGATCAGCTGCCAGTTCCCGTAGGTCTGCCGCAGGATGCTGTCGATCGCGCGGGGAAGCCAGTTCCGGCGGTCGCGCGTCGGGATGACGATGCTGAAACGGGGGCTCGTCAGCGCCGTCTCGTCGACCTGACCCGGCACCGTCGCCGCGACGCGGAGCCGTCGGCGCCTCGACTCGAGGGCACGCAGGTCCGCCATGTTGGCGATCACGCCCTCGTCGGTCGGGTCGACGAAGCGGGCGGCCTGCAGCAGCTGCTGCGCCGCCGCGATCTCGCCCGTGCTCAGCAGGATCACGGCGAGGTCGTTGAGGAGCTCGACGGAGCCGTTCTCGCGGAGTGCCTCCTTCAGCAGCGAGCGCGCTTCGCCGCGCCTGCCGCTGGTCCAGGCGTCATGGCCGCGCCGCTGAGTCTCCGAGACGGACATCGCCGCTGTGATCGGCCGGTCCCCGCGGCGGTTGAGAGCTAAAGAATCACGTCCGGCGACCGACCTAGACGGCGTGTCCCCTGCAGCGGGAAGCGGCCTGCGCGTCCTCGCGGTCATGCCGGCGTACAACGAGGCCGACGTCCTCCGGCACTCGCTGCTCGCGCTCATCGAGGACGGCATCGACGTCCACGTCATCGACAACTGCTCGACGGACGAGACGGGCGAGATTGCGCGCAGCCTGCTCGGGCGCGGCGTCGTCGCGGTCGAGCGCTACCCGGACGACTCGGGCGGCGACGAGCGCGCGCGCGACCAGTACGCCTGGCAGGCGATCCTCACCCGGATCGGCGAGATCGGCGCAGCGGCGCGCGACTACGACTGGATCGTCTTCACGAACCCGGACGAGTTCCGGGAGAGCCCCTGGCCCGAGCGCTCGTTCCGCGAGGGGCTGGCGCTCGTCCACGAGCTCGGCTTCACGGCGGTCAACTTCGACCTCTTCAACTTCCGGCCGATCGACGACGACTTCGTCCCGGGGGCGGACGTACGCGACCACCTCCACTACTGGGAGCGCGGCGACGACTTCGACATCGAGCAGATCAAGGCCTGGCGGAATCTCGGCCCGGCCGAGGTCGCGGCGAGCGGCGGCCACTCGATCGCCTTCCCCGGGCGCCGAGTCTTCCCGATCCCGTTCATCCTCCGGCACTACCCGATCCGCAGCGAGACGCACGGGCGGCGCAAGGTGTTCGCCGAGCGGCTCGCGCGCTTCCTCCCCGAGGAGCGGGCGATGGGCTGGCACGTCCAGTACGACGAGTTCCAGCGCGGCGAGGCGGAGTTCGTCCGCCGGCCCGAGGAGCTCGAGCTCTGGGACGGGAACGCCGTGCGCGCCGAGATCCTCGGCCGCGCATTCACCGACACGATGCGGGCCGCGGCCGTCCGCGACGGCGACCTGTTCGAGCGCCCGCCGGCGGTCGAGCCGACGCTGGCATGGCTCGAGCGCGCCACCGGCCGCCCGTTCACGGAGCCCGACCTTCAGGCACTGATGGCGTCCACGAGCCAGCTCCTCGCCATCGGCGCCGACGCGGACACGCTCGCCGGCGCCGTCGCGGCCGAGCAGGCGGTCTACGGCGAGGCGGCCGCGCGCCTCCTCGCCGCCGAGGGCCGGCTCGCCGGCAAGCCTCGCGACGCGGCTCGCGCTGCGGCGCTCGCCCAGGCGCTCGCTCGCCGCGTGCCGCCGCCGAGCCAGACGCGATCGTTCGCGGCGCTCGCCTTCGCAGACGAGCTCGTCTCGTCCCCGGAGCTCCTCACCGCGTACGCCCGCGCCTTCCGCGAGGACGACGACGTGACGCTGGTGATCGCCGCGCGCGAGGACGGGTCGCTGCTCGACGAGCTCGTGGGCGTGCTGCGCGACGCCGGGCTCGCCGAGGGCGGGCCGGACATCCTCGCGGTGCCCGTGCCGAACGGAGAGGACGTCGACCGTCGCTTCGACGGCGCGGTGAAGGCTGTCTTCTCGCGCCGGCCGGCCGCGGGCACGCTCTCCCGCCTGCCGCGCTTCGACGACGCGACGATCGACGAGCTCAGGCTCGCGGTCGCGGCCTAGCGCGCGGCGACG
>JAFAIV010000153.1 GCA_019236545.1 Actinomycetota bacterium
GGCGTGGGCGGGACGACCCACATCAGCGTCGTCGACGCGCGCGGCGACGCGGCCTCGCTCTCCTGCTCGCTCGGCAGCGGCTCGGGCGTCGTCGTCCCCGGCACCGGCATCCACCTGAACAACATGCTCGGCGAGGCCGACCTCGTCGCCTCCGCCCGGCCCGGCGAGCGGCTGACCTCGATGATGGCGCCGTCGCTCGTGCTCGAGGACGGCCGGCCGCGGCTCGTCGTCGGCTCCGCGGGCAGCGAGCGGCTGCGGGGCGCGATCCTTCAGGTCGTGGCGAAAACGATCGGTGCGGGCATGGCGGTGCGGGACGCGGTCGAGGCGCCGCGCGTCCACGTCGAGGGCCGCGTCGCGCACGCGGAGGATCCCGGCGCCGCGGACGAGCTCGCGGCGGCGGGCTACGAGGTCGTCCGCTGGCGCGAGCGGAATCTCTTCTTCGGCGGCGTCAACGCCGTCGAGCTGCTCCCGGACGGCGGGCGCGCGGCGGCCGGCGACCCGCGCCGTGGCGGCGCGGCGGAGGTGATCGCGTGAGCTTCGTCGTCCGTCCCGCCGACCCGGCCGACGCCGAGCAGCTCACCCGCCTCGCGGAGGCCGTCAGCGCCGAGCCGGAGGGCTGGCTGATCTCGACCGGCGGCGAGTGGCGGAGCGTGGGGGAGGAGCGCCGCTACCTGAAGGCGCTGCGCCGCTACCCGCACGCCGCGGTCTACGTCGCCGAGCGCGACGACGGCGCGCTGATCGGCCGCCTCTCGATCGCGCGCGACCAGCATCCGGCGAGCCTCCACGTTGCCGACCTCGGCCTGATGGTGGCGAAGGACGCGCGCCGCCAGGGCGTCGGCCGCGCCCTCCTCGACGCCGCCGGCGAGTGGGCCCGCGGCGTCGGCGTTCGCAAGCTCGAGCTCCACGTCTTCCCGTGGAACGAGGCGGCGATCGCGCTGTACGAGGCCTTCGGCTTCGAGCGGGAGGGTTACCGCAAGGCGCACTACCACCGCGGCGGCGAGGACGTCGACGCGATCCTGATGGCCTACCGCGTCGCCTGAACGTCGACCGGCACGCCGCCGGCCAGCGTCTGCAGGACGACGCAGTAGCGGCGCGTCCGCTCGAGCAGCTTCTCGACCTGCTCCTCGTCCGCGTCCGTCTCCAGGTCGAACGAGAGCCGGATCGCCGTGAAGCCGACCGCTGCCTCGCGGTCGACGCCGAGCGTGCCGCGGAAGTCGAGGTCGCCCTCGGCGCGCACCGTCCCGGAGACGGGCAGCTCCATCGACGTTGCGACCGAGCGGAGCGTGACGCCGGCGCAGGCGACGAGCGCCTCGAGGAGCATGTCGCCGGAGCAGGCGAGCGCGCCGCTGCCGCCGGTGGCCGGATGGAGCCCAGCCTCGACGAGGGCTCGGCCCGTGGCGACAGAGCACGCGACCTGCGTCTCGCCCAGCGTCCCCTCCGCGCGCAACGTCACGAGCGCGGCGTCCGGGTCGGCCCGGTAGCGGTCCTTCAGCGGCGCCTGGAGCGCCTGCAGCTCGGCCCTGTCCACGACCCGGCATCGTAGAGCGCGAGATTCGCGCGACGCGGCGTCGGGTACTCCCGCGGCCGTGGCCGAGCGGATCGCCATCGTCACCGGAGCCAACACGGGGATCGGCCTCGCGATCGCGGAGCGCCTGCTCGCCGACGGCTACGCGCTCGGATACGCCACGGCGGACGACGACGAGAAGCACGAGGGGCCGTTCCGGGAGCTGCGCGACCGCCACGGCGACGACCGCATCCACTGGGTCTGGGGCGACCTCTCCGACCCGTCCGTCCCGGCGCGGCTCGTCGACGAGACGGCGGAGCGGTTCGGCCGCCTCGACGTGCTCGTCAACAACGCGGGCCTCTCCACCGCGAAGCCGTTCCTCGACCTGACGGTGGACGACTTCGACGTCACGTTCGAGGTCGACGTCCGCGGCAGCTTCCTCGCCGCGCAGGCGGCCGCCCGCCACATGCGCGGCAACGGCGGCGGCGCAATCGTGAACATCACCTCCGTCCACGAGCACATCCCGCGCCCTGGTTTCTCCGTCTACGCGCCGGCGAAGGCCGCGCTCGGGATGCTCTCGCGGGCGCTCGCGCTCGAGCTGGCGGAGCACGGCATCCGCGTCAACTCGGTCGCGCCCGGCGTGATCGCGACGCCGCGGAACGAGGAGGACGCGAAGGAGCTCGACCCCGAGGTGCCGCTCGGCCGGCCCGGGAAGCCCGAGGAGGTTGCCGCGCTCGTCGCCTGGCTCTGCTCCGACGAGGCCTCGTACGTGACCGGCGCGAGCTACGTCCTCGACGGCGGGATGACCCAGCAGGTGGTGAAGATCCCGGCGTAGCCAGGTGCGAAATGCCGCGATCCGGTGTCGTCGGGGAAGCCGAGTACGATCGACACCCGTGCCCGAAGCGCCGTTCGTCCACCTCCACGTCCACTCCGAGTACTCGATCCTCGACGGGGCGTGCCGCATCCCCGAGCTCGCCAAGCGGGCCGCCGAGCTCGACATGCCGGCCGTCTCGCTCACCGACCACGGCTCGCTCGCGGGCGCCGTCGACCTCTACAAGGCGGCGCGCAAGGAGGGCGTGAAGCCGGTCCTCGGCTGCGAGGTCTACGTGACCGACGACCGTCATGCGCAGCAGAAGGGCCAGGCGCACCTGACCCTCCTCGCCGAGACGACCGAGGGCTACGGGAACCTGATCAAGCTCTCCTCGCTCGGCTACCTGGAGGGCTACTACTACAAGCCGCGCGTCGACTGGCAGCTCCTCGAGCAGTACGGCAAGGGCCTGATCGCCCTCTCCGGCTGCCTCTCCGGCCGCGTCTGCAAGGCGCTCGAGGAGAGCCGCACCACCGACGCCGAGGCCGAGCTCGACCGGCTGACGACGATCTTCGGCCGCGACAGCGTCTACGTCGAGATGCAGAACGCGCACCTCGACATCCAGCAGCGGATCAACCCGCTCCTCGCCGACCTCGCCGCGAAGCGCGGCCTGCCGCTCGTCGCGACCGGCGACGTCCACTACCTCCGCCACGAGGACGCGCGCGCCCACGAGGCGCTGCTCTGCATCCAGTCCGGCGACTCGCTGAAGAACCCGAACCACTGGAAGTTCGAGACCGACCACTTCTACTTCAAGACGCCGGAGGAGATGGCGGCCGACTTCCCCGGCCACGACGAGGCGCTGCGCCGCACGCTCGAGGTCGCCGAGCGCTGCCACGTCGAGATCGAGCTCGACCGGATCCTCCTGCCGCACTTCCCGACGCCCGACGGCCGCGACGCGTTCGAGTACCTCGTCGAGCTCTGCGAGAAGGGCGCCGAGAAGCGCTACGGGACGATCACCCCGGAGCACCGCGAGCGCCTCCGGTTCGAGCTGAAGACGATCAAGGAGATGGGGTTCTCCGATTACTTCCTCATCGTCGCCGACTTCGTCGGCTTCGCGAAGCGGAACGGCATCTCCGTCGGCCCAGGCCGCGGCTCGGCGGCCGGCTCCCTCGTTGCGTACTGCCTCGAGATCACCGACCTCGACCCGATCCGGTACGACCTCCTCTTCGAGCGGTTCCTCAACCCCGGCCGCAAGTCGATGCCCGACATGGACATCGACTTCGCCGTCGAGGGCCGCGAGCGCGTCATCAACTACGTGCGCGAGAAGTACGGCCGCGACCGCGTCGCGCAGATCATCACGTTCGGGACAATGGCCGCCCGCGCCGCGGTGCGTGACGCCGGCCGCGTCCTCGAGGTGCCGTACGGGATCTCGAGCACGCGGCCCGCGTCGCGCACGGCTGCGCGCGCGGCCATCGTCGAGAAGGTGATGATCTGCGCGACGCGGTCGCGGCCGTACTTCTCGGTGACGTAGTTGATGACGCGCTCGCGCCCTTCGACGGCGAAGTCGATGTCCATGTCCGGCATCGACTTGCGCCCCGGGTTGAGGAAGCGCTCGAAGAGGAGGTCGTAGCGGATCGGGTCGAGGTCGGTGATCTCGAGGCAGTACGCGACGAGGCTTCCCGCCGCCGAGCCGCGGCCCGGGCCGACGCTGATGCCGTTCCGCT
>JAFAIV010000205.1 GCA_019236545.1 Actinomycetota bacterium
GACGAGGCCCGCGCCCAGGCCCGCGAGCCGCGCGTCGGCGACGAGGTGACGGCCGCTCCCGAACGTCTCGACGACGACGAGCGCCGCGAGCAGCGCGGGCGCGAGCATCGTCAGCAGCGAGACGACGCGCTCCGGCAGCCGCCGCCCGCCGACCACCACCGGCCCGACCGCCTTCAGCGCGACCGTCCCGGCGCCGACCGCGAGCACCGTCGTCCACGCCGCGCTCACGCCCGCCTCCACCCGACGAGCGCCGCGGCCGTCGCCGCGACGATCGGCAGCCCGGCCGGCACGAACGGGATCAGGGCCGCCGCGATCGCCGCGCCGCCAACGGCGGCCGCGACCGTCCGCCGGTCGCGGAGCTGCGCCGCCAGCAGGGCGAGGAACAAGGCCGCGAAGGCGCCGTCGAGACCGAACGAGCTCGGACTGCCGATCGCGCTGCCGGCGACCGCCCCGACCGCGGTCCCGGCCGTCCACGCGAGCCAGAACGTCCCACCGACGCCGAGGAGCACGCGCCGGTCGAACCGCGACGTGCCGCCGCCCGCGAGCGCCCACGACTCGTCGACGACGAGCTGCGCCTGCAGAAGGCGTCGCAGGACGTGCCCGCGGAACGACTCGCCGACGGAGATCCCGATCGGTGCGTAACGCGTGTTCAGGAGCAGCGCCGCGACCACGGCCGCAGCGACACCGCCGCCCGCGCCGAGCACGGAGACCGCCGCGACCTGCGCCGATCCCGCGAACGTCGTCGCCGAGAAGACGACCGCCGCCACCGCGCCCATGTGCGCGGCGCGCGCGAGCACGCCGAACGACGCGCCGAAGATGAACGCGGCCGGGACGAGCGGCGCCGCGACCCTCACTCCCCTACGCACCGGCCGCCCCGTGCCGCCGCCGGTAGGCGCGCGCCTTCTCCCGGTTGCCGCAGCTCTCCATCGAGCACCAGATCCGCGAGTGGTTCTTCGCCTGGTCGACGAAGGCCCAGCGGCAGGAGTCCGCCCGGCACGCCTTCAGGCGAGGCCAGGAGCCGTCGGCCATCGCCTGCCCAGCGGCGGCGACGACCGAGCCGATCCCTCCGCTCGGCGCGACGACCCGGAGCGCGCCCCCGTCGAAGCGGACGGTGATGCCGGTCCGCGCCGCGACGGTGTCGAGGATCTCGGTCGCGCGCTCGCGGCCGGCGTCGCACTCGTTGTTCGCGCGCATCAGCTCGCGGAGCGCCTCGCGCGCCTCCCGCGCGAAGACGGCGTCCTCCGTCGTCGGCCGCCCGTTCCAGAGCCCGCGCGTGCGGAGCCAGCGGCCGAGGCCGGCCGCGTCGGCGAGCTCGTCGCCGCCGTCCTCGAGATCGACGGTGTTGACGAAGTCGCAGACGAGCTGGAGCTCGGGATTGACCTGGGTCATAACCGGCAACTACGGTATCACCGGTTACCCACCTGGGAGGAGATCATGAGCGCGTACCGCACCGCCAGCCTCGACGAGATCGCGTCGGAGAAATGGCCGCACTGGATCCCGGTCCGCCATCACTTCGGCATCCAGAGCTTCGGGATCAACCTCTGGCGCGGCCGCGACGACGGGACCGTCATCCCCGAGCACGACGAGGGCGAGAGCGGCGAGCCCGAGCTCTACTGGGTCGCGGAGGGGCACGCGACGTTCACGGTCGACGGCGAGGAGGTCGACGCGCCGGCCGGCACCTGCGTCTGGGTGACCGAGTCGCGCGCGAAGCGGGCGGCGCGGACCGACCGCGGGAGCGAGACGCTCGTCCTCGCCGTCAGCGCCGGCGCGCCCGGCGAGGTCTACGCGCCCGACGGGTGGGACTCGAAGTACCTGGACTAGGCTGACCGGCGGAGCGGCCGGGCCCGGTGGCCCAGCGGGTCTTCAAAACCCGTACGGTCGTGCAACCCACGGCTAGGTCGGTTCGACTCCGGCGCCGCTCCGCTTGCCGCAGGAAGCGGAGCCGGGCCGACGGGGCTGCGGCTCCCGCGCCGGACCCGGGCTCCGCAGACACGCAGGTCCCCGGTCGAGCGAGAGCCAAACCGACCGGCTACTCGGAGCGGCGCATCTCCTCGACGGCCGAGCGCCCGCGCTCGTGGATGCGGGCGCGCCGCTCCTCCGGCGTCTCTTCCGCCGGGGGCTCCGGTTCGGGCTCACGGGTCGCGTCGAGCTTCGCGCGGAGCTCGGCGGCACGCGGGTCGAGCTCCGGCTCCGGCGGCGCGGGCTCCGGCGGCGGAGGCGGGAGCGGCCCGGTGACGGGCTCCGGCCGGCGCGTCAGGAAGCGGTAGGCGGCGAGGCCGCCGGCGACGCCGCCGGCCCAGGCGAGGAAGCGGCGCATGCGACCGATGCTACAGTTGCCGCTGCTTCCTGCCCCGTCATCGTGCCGTTCCGTCCCGAGCGGCACCAGCAGTCGGGGCCGAACTTCAGACCATGGGAAGGGAGGACATCGGGGCGTTGACGACCTACGAGATTCTTCTGATGCTGGACCCCGAGCAGGCCGACGCGCGTGGCGAGGAGATCATCGCGCGCATCCGTGAGCAGGTGGAGAAGGCCGGCGGGACGTGGCGCAGCCACGACGCCTGGGGCCGGCGCCGCCTCACGTACGAGATCGCCCACAAGAACGAGGGCGTCTACCACCTCGTCGTCTTCGAGACGGACGCGCCCACGCTCGACGAGATCACACGCGTCCTCAAGATCGACGACGCCGTCATGCGGCACATGGCGACCCGCCACATCGAGGGCTCGCGCACGAGCGCGCCCCGCGAGGAGGCCCCGCCGGCGCCGCGCGAGTCCGTCTCGGAGCCCGAGTACGCTGGGGCGAACATCAGTTCGGACGAGGAGTAGACGATGGCAGCGAGCATCAACCGCGTCGTGCTTGTCGGCAACCTGACGAAGGACCCCGAGTTGCGCCACACCGCCGGCGGCACGCCCGTCTGCGGCCTGCGCATCGCGGTCAACAGCCGCCGCCGGGACGAGGGCGGCAACTGGATCGACAAGCCGAACTACTTCACGGTGAACGTCTTCGGCAACCAGGCCGAGAACTGCGCGCAGTACCTCGCCAAGGGCCGCCCGGTCGCGATCGACGGGCGCCTCGACTGGCGCGAGTGGCAGTCGCAGGACGGCGCGAAGCGCGAGGCCGTCGAGATCGTCGCGGAGAGCGTCCAGTTCCTGGGCGGCCGCGGCGAGGGCGAGGGCTTCGGCGGCGGCACGGGCGGCGGCAACCAGTTCGTCCCCGCCGGCGCGGCGCAGGAGACGGCCGACTTCCCGGCCGCAGCCGACGACGACATCCCCTTCTAGGAGACCGATGGCACGCGAGAGAACCCAGACCCAGACCCGCAAGCGCGGCGGCCCCGCGGCGGGCGCGATCAAGCGGCGCAACTGCTTCTTCTGCAAGGAGCACATCGCCGAGATCGACTACAAGAACGTCAACCAGCTCCGGCGCTACATCTCCGAGAAGGGGAAGATCCGCAGCCGGCGCATCACCGGCGCCTGCCGCCGGCACCAGGTGCAGGTCGCCCAGGCGGTCAAGCGGGCGCGCGAGATGGCGCTGCTGCCGTACGTCGCCGAGGGCACCGAGCCGGGTAGCGGAGGCGGTCGCCGCAGCCGCGAGGACCGGGACCGCTGATGGAGGTCATCCTGCTCGAGGACGTCGAGCACGTCGGCCTGCGCGGCGACGTCGTCTCGGTCGCCCGCGGCTATGCCCGGAACTTCCTGCTCCCGCGGCGGCTCGCCGAGGAGGCCACGGCTGCGAAGGTCGCCGAGCTCCGCAAGCGCGACGAGCTGCGGGCGCGGCACGAGGCGAAGACGTCCGACGAGGCCCAGGCGGTCGCGCGGCAGCTCGAGAAGGCCGAGCTCCGCTTCGACGTGAAGGCCGGCCCGAGCGGGTCGCTCTTCGGCTCGGTCACGCCGACCGACATCGCGGACGCGATCTGGAGCGAGCAGAAGATCCGCGTCGACCGCCGCAAGATCGGCGGCGGCACCATCAAGCGGATCGGCCGCTACGCCGTCCCGGTCGAGCTCTTCCCGGGCGTCACCGCCGAGGTGCGGACGCTGGTCGTCCCCGAGGGCGGCGAGCTGCCGTCCGACGCGGAGCTGGCGGCGATGGAGGCCGCCGAGCGCGCGGACGCCGCTCCGGCCGAGGCCGAGGGCCCATCCGAGATCGAGGAGCTCCTGGTCGAGGAGGACGCGGCCGCCGAGGCGGAGGAGTCGGCCGAGGAGCCGGAGCCCGAGCCGGAGTGGCGCGCGGACGCCGACGCCGCGCTCGCCGACGAGTAGCGCCCGCTCGACACTGTCCGATCCCGACGCGGCCGGTCCCTGGACCGGCCGCGTCCGTTTTCGCCCGTCCACACCCTCGTCCACGGGCTGTGGATTTCCGCAGGAAGTTCCCGCTCGGAGCGGGTCGGTCATCCACAGGAGCGCCGTCCGACGCCCCTGCGATAGTGCGTGTTTCCCCTGCAAATGGCGAAAAACGACACGGTCATTTCGGACATTTCAACATCTGGCAGCCGCCCGCGGCGAGTGCTGGAATCGGCGGCGATGGCCTCGCTCGCCCCAGCGCCCTCGGCCCCTGCGGCCGGCGCTCCCGTCCCGCCGCAGAACCTCGAGGCCGAGGAGTCCGTCCTCGGCGCGATGATGCTCTCGCCCGGTGCGATCGGCGCCGTGAGCGAGATCCTCGACGCGGGCGACTTCTACCGCGACTCGCACGCGAAGATCTACCGCGCCGCGCTCGCGCTCGAGCAGCGCAGCGAGCCGGTCGACGCGATCACGCTCACCGACGAGCTGGACCGCCGCGGCGAGCTCGACGAGGTCGGCGGACGCGTCCGCATCCACGAGCTCGCCGCGCTCGTCCCCGCCTCCGCGAACGTCGCCCACTACGCGCGGATCGTCCACGAGATGGCGACGCTGCGCGGCCTCGTCCGCGCCGGCAGCGAGATCGCCCGCCTCGGCTGGGAGCGCCCCGGCGAGACGACCGACCTCGTCGACCAGGCGGAGCAGCTCGTCTTCGAGCTCTCCCAGAGCCGCGTCACGGGCGACTTCACCGACATCGAGTCGCTGCTGAAGGAGAGCTTCGAGCGGATCACCGCGCTCTACGAGTCGGGCGTCGAGGTCACCGGCACGCCGTCAGGCTTCAAGGACCTCGACCGGATCACGAGCGGCTTCCAGCCCGGCAACCTCGTCATCGTCGCCGCGCGCCCGTCGATGGGGAAGTCGGCGCTCGCGCTCTGCATGGCCGCGAACCTCGGCGTCCGCAAGGGCGTCCCGGTCGGCCTGTTCACGCTCGAGATGTCGAAGGCCGAGGTGACACAGCGCCTGATGTGCAGCGAGGGCAAGGTCGAGTCGCAGCGCCTCCGCACCGGCAAGCTCGCGCCGGACGACTGGCCGCGCCTGACCGCGGCGTGCGACAAGCTGGCGAAGGCGCCGATCTACGTCGACGACAGCGGCACGATCAACCTGATGGAGATCCGCTCGAAGGCGCGGCGGCTGAAGTCGCGTCACCCGGATCTCGGCCTGATCGTCGTCGACTACCTGCAGCTGATGACCTCGGGCGGCAGCTCCGAGAACCGTGTCCAGGAGGTCTCGCAGATCTCGCGCTCGCTGAAGATGCTGGCGCGCGACCTCGAGGTGCCGATCATCGCGCTCTCGCAGCTCTCCCGCGCCGTCGAGCAGCGCACCGACAAGCGGCCGCTCCTCTCCGACCTGCGCGAGTCCGGGTCGATCGAGCAGGACGCGGACGTCGTGATGTTCGTCTACCGCGACGAGTACTACAACGAGGACTCCGACCAGCAGGGGCTGGCGGAGGTGATCGTCGCGAAGCACAGGAACGGGCCCACGGACGCGATCAAGCTCTCGTTCCTGAAGCGGTACGCCAAGTTCGCGGACCTGGCGGCGGCATGAGCTGGCTCATGCCGCCGCCGGGGAGGGGGACTCGGGGGAACCGAGAGGTTCCCCCTTGCGCCGGCTCGCGGTTCAGCCGCGTGCCGGCGGAGGCCAATTGCGGCGGCATGAGCGGGGTCGGATCGGAGGAGGGATGAACCGCGAGCAGGTCGTGACGATCGCGGCACTCGCCACCACGTTCACGGTCGTGTGCGAGTCGTGCGCGCACGACGACGCCAGCGGCTACGGCGGCGGCTCCTACGGGCAGTCGTTCGCGGGCCGGCTCGACCTCGACCTCGACGGAGGAGTGTTTCTCTGCCGTCGCGGGCATACGGTCGTGGTCGAGCGTGAGCGTCCCGCGGCCGAGGAGCTCGGCTCCGCGGCGGCGGCCTGACGGCGAGGAGGGGTTGGCAGGTGATCAGGAAGAAGCGGATCGAGTCGACGTCCGGCGCGTTCGCCGTCCGCGTCGACACCTGGGACGACGAGACCGGCGAGGCGATGCGCGTCGAGTACGACGGCGACGGCCGGCCGCTCCGCCGCGCGGTCGTGACGCGCTTCCCGCGCGAGGCGTGGGACGACGACGTCGTCGGCGAAGCCGTCTGGTACGACGGTCACGACCGCGTGCTGCGGCGGCGGCCCGTCCTGCTCGGGCGCGCCCTCGTCCTCGACGAGTAGCTACTCCCACTCGCGCTCGCGCAGCTCGAGCATCGGCACGCCGAGCCGCGCGGCCGCGCTCGGGATCGACGCCGCCTGCAGCGTCACCGAGAGCGCGACGACGACGAACACGATCAGGTAGATCCGCTGCGCGTGGTCGACGCCGCCGAGCAGCGCAAAGGCGGCGAGCAGGATCGGCACGGCGCCCTTCAGGCCGCCCCAGATCACGAACAGCCGCTCGCCGCGCGTCAGCTCGACCGGGAGCAGCAGCGGCCCGACGGCGAGCGGGCGGATCACGAGTGCCGCGCCGATCGCCAGCGCGAGGCCCTGCCACCAGACGCCGCCGTGGAAGACGGAGCCGATGTGGACGGTCAGGCCGAGCGCGACGAAGACCACGATCTCCGCCAGGCTGGCGAGCGAGGTGTGGAAGCGGGCGACCGCGCGCTTGCCCGGGAAGCGCTCGTCCCCGACGAGGATCCCGGCGATGAAGACGGCGAGGAAGCCGGAGCCGCGCGCGAGCGAGGCGACGCCGTAGACGAGACCGACGAACGTCAGCGTGCGGAGCGGGCCGAGCGAGGCCTCCCGCAGCGGCAACCGCACGAGCCGCGGGTGGAGCCAAGCTCCCGCGACCGCGCCGATCGCGAGCCCGATCAGCAGCGAGGAGACGAAGTCGCCGACGGCGGAGCCGACGGAGCCGCTCCCGGCCGCGGCGGAGATCATCGCGATCGTCAGCGCGATCCCGACCGGGTCGTTCGCGCCGGACTCGCCCTCGAGGATCGTCCCGCTGCGGCCGGCGATCTCCTTGCGGCCGAGGACGGAGAACATGATCGCCGGGTCGGTCGGCGCGAGCGCCGCCCCGAGGACGCCGCAGGCCGCCCAGCTCATCCCCGTGACGCCGCGCGCGAGCAGCGCCAGCAGCCCGGCGGTCACGAACGTCCCGAGGAGCCCGAGCGAGACGATCGGCACGGCCGCGTCGCGGAAGCGCCGCCAGCCGACGCGGAGGCCGCCGTCGAAGAGGATCACCGCGAGCGAGACCGACGCGAGCCGCTCGACGCCGCGGATCGAGAAGTCGTTGAGCCGAGGGAAGAGGTCGGACGCGACCGCGGCGGCGATCAGGAAGAACGCGCCCGGCGGGACCCGGATCCGCTCGGCGAGCCGCGTCGAGACGACGGCGACGAGCGCCGCGCCCGAAAGGAGTGCAACCCAGGCGCCGAAATGGCTCAGCTCCGCCACGGAGGAGAGCCTATTGCGGCACACTTCGGCCGTGCCTTCGACCGTCATCGTCGGCGCGCAGTGGGGCGACGAGGGCAAGGGCAAGATCGTCGACCTGCTCGCGCAGCACTCCGACGTCGTCTGCCGCTACCAGGGCGGCCCGAACGCCGGGCACACGATCGTGGTCGGCGGCGAGACCTACAAGATCCGCGCGCTGCCATCCGGGATCGTGCGCGGCAAGCCGTGCGTGATCGGCAACGGCTGCGTCGTCGACCCGGAGGTGCTGATCGGTGAGCTCGACGAGTTCGAGCACCGCGGCCACTCGACCGAAGAGGTCTACGTGTCCGGCAACGCGCACCTGATCATGCCGTGGCACGTGGCGATCGACGGCGCGAGCGAGCGGCGGCTCGGGAAGCTCGCCATCGGGACGACGAAGCGCGGCATCGGCCCCTGCTACGCGGACAAGGCGATGCGGCTCGGCATCCGCGTCCAGGACATCCTCGACCCGAAGATCCTCCGCCAGAAGATCGAGGTCGCGCTCGCCGAGAAGAACCTCTGGCTCGAGCGCGTCTACGAGACGGAGCCGTTCGACCTGGAGACGGTCGCGTCGCAGTACGAGAGCTACGCCCAGCGTCTGCGGCCGTACGTCGCGGACACGTCCCTCTACGTCGACACCGCGCTCGCCGACGGCAAGGTCGTCCTCTTCGAGGGGGCGCAGGCCACGCTGCTCGACCTCGACCACGGCACGTATCCCTTCGTCACCTCGTCCAACCCGGTCGCGTCCAACGCGGCCACCGGCGTCGGCATCGGCCCGAACCGGATCGACCGCGTGATCGGCGTCGCGAAGGCGTACGTCACGCGTGTCGGCGAGGGGCCCTTCCCGACGGAGATGGAGGAGCCGTGGCAGAGCCGCGTGCGCGAGATCGGGCACGAATATGGGACGGTCACCGGCCGCGAGCGGCGCTGCGGGTGGCTCGACCTCGTCGCGCTGCGGTACGCCGTGCGGGTGAACGGGATCGGGCAGCTGGCGCTGACGAAGCTCGACGTCCTCTCCTCGTTCGCGGAGCTGCCGGTGTGCACGCGCTACCGGCTGCGCGACGGCAGCGAGTCCCCGGACTTCCCGGCGCACCAGAGCGACTTCCACGCGGCGCAGCCCGTGTTCGAGACGCTGCCGGGCTGGCAGGAGCCGCTCGACGCGTGCGCGGCGATGGACGACCTGCCCGACGCGGCCCGGCGGTACGTCGAGTTCGTCGAGCGCGAGCTCGGCGTCGAGGTGACGCTCGTCGGCACGGGCGCCGACCGCGAGCGGATCCTCTCGCCGCTGAGCCTCGAGGCCGTCGCCCGGCCCTAGGGCCGTGTTCTCGCTCGAGCTGCTCGAGTTCCCGGCGGTCGTGGAGCGGCTGGCTGCCGCGACCGCGACGCCGCAGGGCGCAATGCTCGCCCGCGCGCTGGAGCCGTCCGGCGAGCCCGACGAGGTCGCGCGGCGGCAGGCGGTGACGGCCGAGGCGGTGGCGCTGTTCGACGAGGCGGCCGAGCCCGAGCTCGCCGGCGCTGCGGACGTCGCGGAGGCGGCGGAGCGGGCTGCGCGCGGCGGGATGCTCGGCCCTGGCGACCTGCGGGCGGTCGCGCGGACCGTGGAGGTCGGGCTCGCAGCGCGGGCGACGCTCGCGTCGCCGCTGCTCGGCGAGATCGCGGCGCGGATCGACCCGGCGGTCGGGCCGGTCGGGGAGGCGATCTCGCATGCGGTCGAGGACGACGGCTCCGATGTGCGCGACAACGCGTCGCCGGCGCTCCGCTCGCTCCGACGCGAGCTGCGGACGGCGCGGCGGCGGATCGCGGACGAACTGCAGCGGCTCGTCTCCTCCGGGGAGCTCGGCGACGCGCTCCAGGAGCGGTTCGTCACCGAGCGCGGCGGCCGCCCGGTGCTCGCCGTGAAGGCGTCGTTGCGCGACCGCGTGCCCGGCCTCGTCCACGACGCGTCGAGCTCCGGGCAGACGCTGTTCGTCGAACCGTTCGCGATCGTCGAGCGGAACAACCGGCTCGCCGAGACGATCGCTGCGGAGCGCGACGAGGTCGAGCGGATCCTCCGCGA